>JAFXIL010000091.1 GCA_017563185.1 Kiritimatiellia bacterium
AGGGGCCTGGAGCCGCTGAATGGACGGGATTGAGGGCTGGGTCCCCGCTCTCGGACCATCAGGCTGGCAGGGCGGTGAAGTTTTCAGCGAAGTGCAGCGCTGGAATCGGATAGAAGCAGACGGTCAAATGAAAACTCCGTGTCCGCGAATGCCTGGCCTAATTTTTTCGGTTGCGGCGCGAGAGCACATTTTGGTATAATGACATAGTTGTATCCTTGCGGAAGCGCAATGTGGTTTCCGAGAGTTGCTTCACGCTGCGTGGACGGCTCGCAGGAATGGCGCGGACGATGGATTCCGTAACTATCTCAACAAGGAGAACTGACGATGACGGTGCAGAGCAAAGCGGGCTGCGTATTGTGCGCGGCAATGGCCTTCATGTGCGCGGCGGCGTGGGGTGGGGAAAACCTCATCGTAAACGGCGACTTCGAATCCAGCACGGGCATAGACGCCAGCAAAGGCCAACAATCCGTGGCGGCCGGCGCGTCGCTTGCGCCCTGGAAGGTGCTGCGCGTGACCAACACCGGCCTCGCGCGCGCGGCAAAGGCACCGAGTTGGATGCTTGACAGCGTGACGCGAACCCAGTGCGGCACGTTCGCAGTGTATATGCAGACTGCGGGCGACGCCGCCGACCAGAGCATCTATCAGGACGTCACGGTGCCAGAGCCGGGTCTCTACAGATTCTCCGCCAAGTTCGTTGCACGCGCCAACGGCTACAACGGCAACACGTTCTCGTTCAGCCTTGGCGGGACGCGGCTTTACGCGGGGAGCACCACCAAAACCACTTATTGGCAGAAGTTCGTGCGCAACGTGTACATCCCCTCGCCAGGAGTCTATCGCGTCGAGGCGAAATGCCACAATGCGGACAAGGACCAGATGACGATCTTCAACGACTTCGTGCTGGAGAAGCTCGAAGTGACAGACGGCGCGCCAGAAACGCCCGCGCTCGTCCACCGCTACTCGTTCAACGGCAGTTGGGACGACGCGGTCGAGGGCGGACCAGCCGCCGTACCGGTGGGCGACGCGGTGCTGGACGAAAACAACGAGACTTGTACAATGTCCAATACAACCGAAGGCAACAAAAACGACTACGTTCATTTCGGCGCGAACTTCCTGCCCGTCAACGGCCAGGCGACGCTGGAGTTCTGGTTCACCGAAAACACGGCGCAGAACTGGTCACGTCTCTTCCACACCGGCCCTAGCGACACCGACCTCCTACTGTTCGCGCTTCGGCAGGGCGGCACCACCACCGTGCCCGTTCTACGCATGACGAGCCTGAACGGGGATACGAGCAACAAGCCCGGCACGATGAAGGCCTTGACGAGCGGTACCCCCTATTACGTTGCCGTGGTTCTTAAGCCGATCCAGACCGAACGCGGCGGCACTACGGCGACGGCGTACCTCTACAACGCCACCACCCACGAACTGATAGGCACCGCATCCACAGATGCGCGCGATTACTCGTTGAAGGACTTCACGCAGAACGACTTCTTCCTCGGCAACAGCTACGTGTGGAACGACCCCGACGCCAAAATGTCGGTGGACGAGTTCCGCGTGTGGAACGTCGCCTTCACCGAGTCGATGATCGCCGCCAGCGTCGCGGCGGGTCCCGACGCCGCCACGCTGCCCAATCCGGCGGACGCGATCGCCTCCGTTTCAGAAGAGCCTTGGACTGGCTCCGCAACGGTGACGGTGGAGGATTCCGTACGCGGCCTTTCCGGCACAAGCGCTGGCAGCTACACAGTAAGCGCCGCCTCGCAGACATTCACCGCGCCAGCGAGCGTGACTGACGCCGCAGGACGCACCTGGCAGCCGACCGGCTACAAGCTCGAACGGCACGACGCGGCCAGCGAGCGCTGGTTCGTCGTAAAGACGGCAGCGGAAACATCGGTTGAATGCGTAAACAGCAAGGAGTGGGCGCAGACGCGCCTCACCTGGCACTGGAAGATGACGGACGGCGTGCTTGCATACGATGCGGACTGCTACGTCCCGAACGGCCTCCTGCTCCACCTCGACGCCATCCGCAACGCGGGTCTCACGGCGGAGCACAGCATGGACGCAACGACCTGGGCCAACCTCGGCTCGGCCGGCGGCGAGGCTACGCACGTCGTGAAGGTCTCGGGCAACGTGAGCGCGTGGGGCGACAATGCTTATGTCTTTACCGGCGGAAGCTACTTCAAGACCCCGTCGATCACGCTTGGGCACCAGACGACGGTGCAGATCGGCTACGATATGATCCCCACCGTCCAGAACAAGTCATGGCCCACCTACTTCGGAGTGCTGGACGACAGCTTCCAGCTGTTCACCGAGAACAAGGGCTCCGAACTCTACCTCAAGCAGACCAATGTCAACGCCGATCCAAGACCCGCGATACACGTCTGGGACGGCACGTTCGCGACGGCCTACGTCGATGGATCGGGCGCGGCACTGGGAGATGGCCACGTCGCGCCGCCCATCACGTTCCACGGTTCCTCCAATTCCATCGGTTCGAAATCGTACTACTTCGGCGGATCCGAAGATGGGCGAACTCGTGAATTGACGGGATCCGGCTACACTCTGCGCGTGTACGACCGCATCCTGACGACGGAGGAAATCCTCCGCAACCGCGAACTCGACAACCAGCGCTTCCGCGGGCGCTGGGGCGAATCTACGGAGAAGGACCTCGTGACGGTGCGCGCGTCGCGCGCTGGCGTGGCGTGCGAAACGGGCAACTGGCTTGTGCGCGGCAGCGGCTCCAAAACGGTCACCGCGCCGGAGAGCGTGACGGAGAACGGCTTCACCTGGACGCTCAAGGGCTATCTGCTCGAGACGATGGATACGACCGCTCGGACGGTTGCCTACACGCAAGTCGATGGAGTGGACACATACACCTTCACGCCCACGGCGAACGGCGCGAACCGCCGGCTCACCTGGCGCTACGAGATGACGAAGGGATACCGCACGGCGGCGGACTTCGACATCGGCGACTACGTGCAGCCCGGCCTGATCCTGAACCTCGACGGCGTCCACAACGAAGGCACCACGCGTCCGCACAACGCCTCGGCGCCAGAGTGGGTCAACTCCGCTTCTCTCGGCGGCAGCGCATGGTTCAACTGCTCGAAATTCCACTCCTGGGCGGCGAACGGATGCGTGTTCGCGCCGGAAGGCAACGACTGGAGAGGCGCGTGCGCCTGGACCAAGGACCTGATCACGCTCGGCAAGGAGTTCACCGCCCAGGGCGCCGTTGAATTCGCGACAGGCGGACAGGTCGTCACATGGCCGACGCTCTGCGGTCTTCCGGGCGACAACGGCCTCTTCGGCAAGGGGGACATTCAATGGAAGCTGAACGGATCTCCAAATTTCTTCGCCAACCGTCCTTCCATGAACTGGAGCGGCAAGTACTACACGGGCATTTTCACGCCTACGAAATTCATGCTCACGGAAGGGACCGCGATACCGACCTCCGGCAACGCATGCGCCTCCGGTACGGCTTCTGCACTCGGTGCACGCATGTGGTCGATCGGCGGTTCCGGGTCGAATCCCACAGGCACCAACCAACGTTACATGAAAGGCACCACGTATGCGTTCCGCCTCTACAACCGCGCGCTGACGGACGAGGAGCTCGCGCAAAACCGCAAGGTGGACGAGGCACGCTTCCACAACACCTTGACGGATAAAGACGTGATCGTGGCCGTTGAGGGCGACTATGCGCCGACGGAGGCGCCGGGAGAATACGACGTTGGCGGCACGTGGACTTTCACGGCAAGCCCCGCAAGGGACGCGGAAACGAACAAGCTCATGCGACCGCTCGGCACCGTGGAGAAGCTATCCGACGGCAGCGTGATTACCACCTCAGTGAAGGGCACGAGGGGCTACACCTGGACGGACGGCGACGCACCTGTCAAGCTGACGTGGCGCTGGGTCGTATCAGGCTTCACCGTATTTGTCCGCTGACGCCTCGATGAATCGCTGAGCCTACTTCCACAGTCCAAGCCGCAGAAGCGGCAGTATACGCGCTTCGAGAGTCTTGTCGAGATCGAAAAGCGCAACGCCCGCAAGGCCAGCGCGGCGGGCGGCGTTTATCTGGTCAATCACCTGGCCGGGCGTAAGCGCACTTTCGTTCGCCGTCACGCCGATGCCTGCGATCACGCGCCGCGCGATCGCAGGCGATTCACCCTGGCACGCCATTAACTTCGCGTACTTGGCTGCGTCGGCGGTGTAGTTCATCGGCACGACGTAGTCTATGAGGCCCTTCGATATCCACGCCTTCCAGTCCTGCCCGACCGATGCGATGCACGAAGGATACGACGCCAGCACGGCGGCCGTGAAAATCGCCTTCGGACGCGTCGCGCGCACTTTCCCGCGCGCCGCCTCCACGAACGTCTCCACCACGCGCGCTGCGTTGCGCGGCTTCCCGGCGGCGTTCTCGTACCACCTCACGAAGTCGAGATGCACTCCAGCAACGGGATACTTCGCAGCGATCTCGCCAATCGCCGAGAGCATTTGCCAGCGGACGTCGGCGTTGGACGGGTTGAGATACACCGTTGGACGCCCGGCGGCATCCTTGAGCCTCCACCCCTTCTTCGAGAGGTTCGCAAGATGCGCAGGTGTGCCGCGCGTCGCGTTGAAGCACAGCACCCACGCATGCACTCTCACACCCACAGATGCACCGGCCGCAACCGCCGCCGCAAGCTGGTCGCCATGCGCGCGCATCGCGTCCGACTGCGGCAGAATCCGCGATGGATAGTGCGCAAAACCAGCGCCCGCAACATTGACGAAAAGATCTGTCACTCCGTTCGCGCGCAGAATGCGCATCGTGCGCGGCCAGTCACCGGGATAAAGCCCAAGGCCGGTATGATCCCACACCGCGTGAATCTCGCCAGGACGCGGCGTCTGCGCAAGAGCCTTGGCGCGGTCGACCGCACGCCGCCTGCTGCGGCGCGCATCCCACGCAGCGGCGTTCCATGAGCCTGGCACAGCCGCGGCCGCAATCGAACAGACAAAACGCTCCTTCGCCTCGTCTTCATCCTCAGAGGCGAACATGTTCGCGACCCACCATCCACCCTTCGCCTGCACTTCGGCCACGCGGGTACGCTGCGGCACGGCAGAGGGCTTTGCGATGCCCATGAATTCCGCCAGCTCCGGCGAATACGACTGCAGCGCCGCTATCCTGCCGCCGCGCGCCCTGTACGCGGCAAGGGCGGCGAGCTGCGTGGCCGACGGCTTCTGGAAAGTAACGAGATACACGAGGCGACGTCCCGCAAGGTCGCGCGCAAGCGCGCCATCTCCAACAATGTCGGCACGAACGCCGCCGTTCGCAAGCCACCGCGACACATGGTTTGCCAGCGAAGCCGCATACGCCTTGTCCGCTGCCGCGCATGCGCTCTCGGTTCGCACCACGGCGATCTGCGCGCGCGGCCTCGGTGCTGCAGCCGCGCAGACCGCCGCAAGCATAATGGAAACCGCCGCCGCGAGGAATCTCATTTGACAAGCTCCGGCCTGCGGCGGCTTGTGAGGTCGATCGACTCGCCCTTCCGCCAGTTCTCGACCTTCGCATGGTCTCCTCCAAGCAGCACCTCTGGCACTGACATGCCTCTGAATACAGGCGGGCGCGTGTACTGCGGCGCCTCGAGAAGACCATCTCGGCCGAACGACTCGTTCGCCGTGGCGGCAGCTCCGCCGCCAAGCACTCCCGGCAGAAGGCGCACCACGGAATCGACCATCGCCGCCGCCGCGATCTCGCCGCCCGTCATCACAAAGTCGCCCATGGAGACTTCGTCCGTCACAATCTCCCGCACTCGCGCATCGATGCCCTCATAGTGGCCGCAAAGAAACATCAGGTGTTCGCATGCGGCAAACTCCTCGGCCTTGCGCTGCACATACGGCTCGCCAGCCGGGGTGGTGAGCACCACGCGCGCCTCGGGCGTGCGCAAAGACTCCACGGCGTCGAACCACACCTCGGGCTTCATAAGCATTCCCGGCCCGCCGGAATACGGACGATCGTCTACCGTGCGCCTCAGGTCGCGCGCGAAGTCGCGCAGGTCAACCACGCGAAAAAGAACCTTTCCCGCGCGCACGGCACGGGAAAGGATGCTCTCACCAAGAAATCCCCGGAACATCTCGGGGAAGACGGTGATGATGTCAATACGCATTATTTCTTCACGAGCTTGCGCACAGCCTTGTGGCTGCAGAACGTGCGCTCGTTGTAGATCTTCGCACGGCGCGCCGTGCCTTTCTTGACCACCACAATCTTCTCGACCGCAGGGCTGTTGAACGGAAAGAGCTTCTCAACGCGCACGCCGTAGGTGTCGCGGGAGACCGTGAAGTTTCCGGAGGCGTTGCTGCGGCCGTTGTCAACCGCAAGCACCTTGCCCTCGAAGTCCTGAACACGAGTCTTGTCGCCTTCCTTGATGCGCACGGAAACACGCACGACGTCGCCTGCGCGGAATACGGGGAAACCCTTCTTCTCAAGACCGGCCGTCTGCTCCGCGTTGATCTTGTCAATAATCGCGATACCCATTTTCTACCTCCTTAGGCCTTCTTGTCGGCCTTCTTCGCCTTGCGGGCGTGGTGCGGCTTGAGTTCGGGGTTGCGGGCACGGCGGATGAGCGAAGCCACCGTGGTGGAGGGCTTGGCGCCGCGCTTGAGCCAATCGTCCACGCGCTCGAGATCCAGCTTGAAGTTGTTCTCCTTCATCGCGGTATCATACCACCCAAGGATCTCCAGGAACTTGCCGTCGCGGGGCGAACGCTCGTCCGCCGCGACTATACGATATGTCGCGTGGTTCTTGCAACCCGTGCGACGCATTCTGATTTTGACCATTTCTTGACCTCTTTGCGTTGAAAACGGCGCGTAGTATATCAAAACGGCCGTTCCAACGCAAGTGGAAAAAACATAAACGAGAATTTTCGTGATCCGTGGTCCGTGGTCTGTGATTCGTAGTTCGTGCCGCTACCTTACGATCAAAACTGTGCCGCCCAAGTAGGATAGGCGCAGTCCGTGGGCTTCGTCGTCGCGGCAGACCCTGAAGCCGCGGCGCCTCAGATCGTCATCGGGCTCGAACTTGACGTCGGCTGCCGGCGCAAGATTCTCGGGCCACGTCATGAAGCACGGCGCGTCGTGGGCCTTGAGATCGTCAAAGTCCGTACGCCCGGAAAGCTTCACCTTCACAGTGGCGCCCGATGCGAACTTCAGGCTCGTGGAGCCCGTGGTGAAGGAGGAGAGCGTGCTGAACGCGCCAGTGCGCCCGGAGAGGTCGATCGTCGAGCCGTCCTGCATCGTGCAGCCGTAGAAGCGGTCGTGCGACGGATTCGGCCTGAACGTGCCATAGACGTTCAGCGCCGCCGTGCCCTTGTTGTGCTCCGTGTTGTTGGACGTCCAGAGCGCCTCGTAGTCGCGCACGCTCAATGTATTGCCGATGTTGAGCGCACAGTTCACCTTAAAATCGACGTTCGTAGCCACGCAGGCGTTGACCACCTGCAACCAACCGCCGGGCCGGATGTCGATCTTGCCGTTTTCGATCTTCGCGCAGCGCAGATAGAGATACTTGCCGCTCGTTCCGATCCACGCCGTGAGCGTATGTCCGCCAAGGTCGAGAGTGTCGCCCTTCGCCGCGTTGTTGTCGCCGAAGACAACGCTGTTGGTAACGCCAAGATAGGAATCCGCCGTCAGCCGCCCGATGCCGGAACCGCCCCAGGTCGTATTGCCCATGTCCGCCTTCGTGTTCACGAGGGAGCCGCCGTTAAGGACGATCCAGCTTCTGTAGGCGTAGTTGGCACGAAGATCGAACACCGCGTTGGACGCGACGACGATCTCGCCGAGGCCGAACGCCTTGAACTGGTCCCAGCAGTACAGGGTGTCCGCACCGTTGCCGTCCGGCGGCTGCGCCGTGCCTTCGTCGATGAACGTGCCGCCCGTGTAGGTGCATCCGGTCGCGTATGCGTAGTACGGGCCCGGTCCTTTCTTCACGACCTTCACGTTGCCGCAGATGGCCACGTTGTTCGTGGAGGCCGCGCCCTCCGGCGCGGTGAACGTGACGGTGGATAGAGCCGAGTCGTTGGAGTTGGTGATCACGGCGCCGAGGTATTCGGACGAAATCGACGAGAGGTCGAGGTTGTGCCCGTTGAGGTCTATCACCGCGCCGTTCGCGACCGGCACCGCGCCGAGCGCGCGCCAGTCGGCGTCGCCGGCGAGCGTGACGGTGGCCGGAGCCTCCGTGCCCAGCTCGAAGGCGCCGCTCGTGAACGACAGGATCTCGCCGCCGCAGGAGACCGAGAGCGGCACGTTCTCGCCGCCGATCTCGAAGCTGCACGTGGCGGTGGATCCGTAGCCGCCCGTAGTGTCGCCGCACACGATCGTGAAACGGTGCCATCCCTCGGCGACTTCGAGCGTCGCGTTTCCGAACACCGTGTAGGTGTTGTTCACGATCAGCCATTCGCCGTCCAGCGCGAATGCGAAGTAATCGTCGTATGCCTGCCGGATCGTCCAGGTGCCCGCCTGTGCGGCGGTCACGTTGATCCAGCCGTCGAAGCGCCCCCGCTTCTGCTTGACGTAGTTCTTCTGCCAGGCATCGTGCGGACCGCCGGCATTGCCGCCGTTCAGGCCGGCGAGCGTCGTGTCGGACGCGGGCGCGATCGTGTAGAATCCCGGCTGCATGGCGTCGAAGCCGGCGTTGGATGCCAACGCCAGCGACCCCAGGCGCATCACGGTGTGGTTCTCCCCGCCGACCTGCACCTTCTTGCATGGGAACATCGCGGCGCCCTGCGGAACCGTGAACGAGGTCGTGCCGTCGATCACCACCGTCGTGCGCTCCATGGGCGCCGCGGAGATGGTCTCGCCCGCCGCGTTCACACTGCTCCAGTTCGCGGGATCCAGAAGGTTGTTCGCATCGCCGAGCCCCGTCCACGTCGCCTTGACGGGGACGGTCGGATCCGCCCACTTCCACGTGAGGCGCACCTTCGCGCCGCCGGCCTCGTAGGTGTAGCTCGCGCCGTCGTGCTCCACAGGTTCGCTCCACGCGCCATCGCTCCACGTCTCTATCGTGTAGCGCGGCGGCAGGGTCGAATCGCCCATGGCCACGCTTTCCGCCGAGAACGTCCAGGAGCCGGTCACCTCGTAGTCGCCCGCCGGAATCGAAATCGGCGTCGCCGCGCCCTCGAAGGCAGGCTCGCACGCCACGGTCACGTTGGCGTGCGGGAACTCGCCGCGGTAGCGAATCTCGTCGATCGCCCTGTTGTGCGCAAGCTCCGCGTCCGTGAGCGCGCGGTTGTAGATGCGCAGGGCGTAGTAGTCGCCGGACATGCAGCGTATTTTTCGATCATTGTAGCTGTTTGGATACGTGCTGGGCGCGCCGATGGCCATCTTGTTGGCGGGGATGTCGTTGAACACCGTGCGCGCCGACCCCTCCCCGAGCTCCGTTCCCTGGATCAGATAGTGGCGCGTCGGCGAAATCACGCTCGTGAAGTACTTGCCCGCCCAGTCGGTGCAGTAGAGATTGCCGCCTATCCAGTCCGGATACTTCACCTCAAGCCGGGTTCTTTCTGCGCTTTCGCGCGTGAAGAAGCTGCGGTCCTGGTATCCGAATCCGAAATACAGAGGGTACTTTGTCGTCTGGGATGTCGGCACCGTGTCCAGCACGGCCTGGATGGTGGCGGCCTGCCCAAGCGAGATCGGCTCGGCCATCTCGAAGAAGCTCACGTCTGCGGCCGTGAAGCGATGCCCCTTGCCGGTCCAGGCGTTGAACGCGGTGTTGGACGCCGCGGCCATGTTGACGTCGCGGTAGGAGGAGTCGCGCCAGAACATTCCAAGCGAGGCGTGATCCGCTCCCGGGCCGAAGTTGCGTATGCCGTCGTAGTTTGCCACAAGCCCCTGCTGCACGTAGTCGTGCACGTCGTAGTCTGCTGCGGAGCGAATGCCGTTGGTGAGGGCATAGAGCCAGGTGAGACGGCGGTTCTGACTGGCCGAACTCAGTTCGGCCGTCGTTGCTCCGGTCGTTTCGATGGGGTTTTCCCACATGCGCTTCGCGGCGTTCCAGGTTTCCATGCGGTATCCCGTGCAGGAGTAGGTGCAGTTGCCCACGGTGATCGTGGCGGGAGCGGCAAAGGTCTTGCTCGCGCCATCGCCGCGCAGGATCCAGCAGCCGAGATCGTCAAACGCCGCGCCGGGCATCTCGCACGCCACCTCCACGAGGTCGCTGCCGCTGTAGCGGCCAGCGCCGGCGTAGAAGCGCATGTTGTCGATTTCCTGGTTGCGGGCGAGCTCCGCCGCCGTGAGCACGCGGTCGTAGAGACGGAAGGCGTGGAACACACCCTTGTACGCGCGGTCCTTGCGGTTGGCGGCGCTGCTGTGGGCGGAGCCGAGCGCATACTTGTGCGAGCCGATGTCGGCCTTGTACGTGCCGGAAGTCCAGGCATATTCCGCCGCGGCGGAAACGCTTGAACGCGCATTGTCGATGCTCACGCAGGCGAAACGGCCGTCCCACGGCTGCACACCGAAGGACAGGCTGTTGAGAGATGCAGTGTTGAAGCGCAGATGGTCCCCCTGGTTGCCGTAGCCGCTTCCGGCGAGCGATGTATAGGTGTAACTGTTGAACAGGTCGCCGTTGAGCTCGCACGGGCCGAAGAAGCTCGGCCATTTGCGCAGCTGGATTCCCGCGTTGTACTCGACGGCGAACTGCACGGTGGTCTGGCGGGCGAGCGTCACCCCGGAGTCCGTCGCGAAGCAGCTGCCGGCGTCGAAGTCGTAGCCGCTGGCCGTCCATGCGCCCGCGCTGCGCTCGGCGTCGAACACGGCGAGAGTGGCGTCGCCGGGAGCGGAGCCGAGGTTCTTCCACGTCGCGGCGGCGGAATCGTGCGCCGCGCCTAGGCCCGCGTTGCGGATGCCGTCGAAATGGAGCAGAAGGCCGCCCTGCACGTAGTCGTCGGCATCAATCTTCTTCACGCCACTTGCGAGCCGCCAGTTCCACGTGATGCGAGCGCCGGTCGCCGCCGCGTGGGTCGTGTAGGTGAAGTAGAGGTCCGTGCTCTCCCCGACGAAGTTCCACGTCTTCGTGGTGGCGTTGTAGCTTTCGAGCTTGTAGCCCGTCGGCTCGTAAATGCAGCCGTCGATCGTCACGCTCGCCGGGACGGTGAAGGTATGGGCGCCGTTCACGTAGTAGCTGCCGGTCGCTTCAGTTCCCTCCGCGCCTGCGCGATTTGAGGCCACGGCAACACATCCGCCTGCGAACTCGCCGCGGAAGCGGGCGTCGTCTAGGATGCGGTTCCATGCCAGTTCGCTTTCCGTAAGGGCCACGTCGTAGATGCGCACGGAGTAGTACATCCCCCTGGCGTAGCGGTTTGGATTTTCGCGGGCGGAGCCTCCCCACGACCACTGCTTGGCGGGCCTGTCGGTTCTTGAAGTGCAGGTCTTGGGATTGACAAGCGTCGTGCCCTCGATGAGATACTGGCTGTTGACCATGAAAATGCCGGTGGCGTATTTGCCGCCCCAGTTCGCGATTTCGGGGCGGTTGTCCGTGCGGTATGCCTTGACCTTCCAGCGCAGAGTGGTGTCCTTCGTGTTTTTAGTGTTGTTGTTGTTCAGGAAGAAGCCTATGTCGTCGTCGTCGGACGAATAGAACAGGCCCGGATAGAAACCCTTTCCCGACGGCTGCTGGGACGTAGGCGTGTCCACCGCCAGCTGTATGGTAGCCGTCTCGTGGTTGAGATCGATGCCGGGCGAGGCGAGGCGGGCATAGACGGACGAGCCGTCGAAGTAGAAGCCCTTGTCCGTCCAGTACCCGCCTCCGCCCGTGAAGGGGGCGTCAGGCCCGCCGGAGACGAGGTTCTTCCAGGTGCGCGCGTCTGGGTCGTGCGGGAGGTCGGCGCCGGCGTTGCGTATGCCGTCGAAATGGCCCTGGAGCCGCGCCTGCTGCGCGTACGCGCCGGGTTCCATGAGCGTGAGGCCGGAGGGGAAGTCCGGGTTGACGACAGGCTCGACGTTTTCCGCCGCCTCGATCATGGCCGCAATGGCGGTCTTCGTGTCGCCGCCCTTGTTGGTGGTTACGGACTGCACGCCGCGAGAGGCGAGGGCGAACGACTCGTTCACGTCGTCGCACGTCCACACCCAGAACTTGTACCCGGCCGCCTTGACGGCCTGTATCTCAGCCGCGCTCTGCGCGGCTGCGGCCTGATAGTGGATGTCCACGCCCGTGCCGCTGCACGCCGCGATCTTGGAGTTGACCGTCGCGGCGGAGTCGGAGACGCTGGAAAGAAGGAGAAGCGCGTCGTAGTCCGGCAGCGCCGCGCGCACGGCGGATATGAGCGACGCGTCGAACGCGATGAAGGCCACACGGTCCTTCGTGGCGAGCGGCTGCGCCCGCACGGCCTCGACCACTTTCGCGACGAGGTTGTTGGCGCCATTGCCCTTCAGCTCCACGATGCACTTCGTGGTGGTGTTCAGCGAAAGGAGCGCAAGATAGTCCTCGAACTTCGGCAGCGTCTCGCCCTCCCATTCCGTGCCGATCCACGGACTGAACTTGCCCACCTGAACGTCCTTCAGCTGGTCCCACGTACTTGACGTGACCGTGAGATTGACGCCTGAACCCGCCGTGCGCCCAGTCGTCGAGTCGTGGATTATGACCGGCACGCCGTCCGAAGTGCAGTACACGTCGCACTCGACGCCGTCAACTCCACGCTCGAACGCGAGGCGGAACGCCGCCATCGTGTTCTCAGGGCGGTCAAGCGACTCGCCGCGGTGCGACACCACCTCGGGCATAGTCACGCCAAAAGCCGTCATTCCTGCGAGCACGCACATCGCCGCAAATAACCTGGTCACCATAATCAATCGCCTTTCTATGAACATGTGTTCTTTATATTTTACCAAAACATGCATTGCAGGCGCAAGTGTCAAAAAATGTGGTATAATCTAAGACGTGCCGCAAAACGGCGAAACAAAGAAAAGGATTGTGAAATGGACAGCGAAAAGCCCCTCGTGGGCATAGTGATGGGCAGCGACAGCGACTGGCCCCTGGTGAAGAAGGCATGCGACACGCTCGACTCGTTCGGCGTCCCCTACGAGACGCGCGTAATCAGCGCGCACCGCACGCCCGACGTGGCCCTCGAATATTCGAAGACGGCAGAATCGCGCGGCATCAAGGTGATCATCGCCGCAGCGGGCGGTGCGGCCCATCTCGGCGGAGTTCTCGCGGCGGGCACCGTGCTTCCTGTGATCGGCATTCCAGTGGCGGGCGGTGCGCTGAACGGACTCGACGCCCTATACGCCACCGTGCAGATGCCATCGGGCGTGCCCGTGGCCACAGTTGCCGTCGGCAGCGCCGGACCCTCCAACGCCGCCCTTCTCGCCGTGCAGATTCTCGGCACGGCCAACAATGAGCTGCGCGAGAAGTTCCGCGCCCACAAGGCCACGCTCGCCGCAAAGGTGGAACGAGCCAACGCGAAGATCCACGAGGCGTAGGCACGATGCGCGTAAGGTCTCTCGGCAGCGGATCCAAGGGCAATTCCATTGCGGTGCGCGGCGGCGGCGAACTGCTGCTCGTGGACTGTGGCCTTTCGTGCCTGGAGACGAAGCGGCGGCTTGCGGCGTGCGGCGCATCCATCGCCGAGGTGACAGGCGTTCTCTTCACCCACGACCATTCAGACCACTATTCCGGACTCGCCACGTTCCACAAGAAGCACCCCGCCGTCCCGCTCTATGCAAACGGCAACACTGCCGACGCCATCGCCTGCGCCACTGGCGTGGACGACGGCTGGTGCATCTTCGAGACCTCCGAGCCCTTCTCCATCGGCGCTCTCTCAATCGAGACATTCGCCACGCCCCACGACGCCGCCGACCCTGTAGGCTATCTCATCTCGGAAGGCGCGTCGCGTCTCTTCGTTGGCACCGACATGGGCATCATGACCGTCGCCGCAAAAGAGGCCCTGTCCCGCGCCACATGCGCGATTCTCGAGGCAAACCACGATCCAATGCTGCTGCAGACGAGCAACCGCCCGCTATCGCTGAAGCAACGCATCGCCGGACGCTGCGGCCACCTCTCGAACGACCAGGCCGCCGCCGCACTTCTCGAAGCCCATCCCGCGCACCTCTCCACCCTCCTTCTCGCCCACCTCTCCCAGGAATGCAATGCCGCCTACCTCGCCCTCGAGGCCGTACGCCCCGCTCTCGCCGAAATCGGCCTCCCGAACATCTCCTTGGCCGCGCTTGCGCAGGACACTCCAAGCGCCACATACGAATTCTAGAGGTTTCAAATGACCATCAAGGACGTTCCCGCCGTAGACCGCCTTCTCAAGCGCGAATTCGCCGCCCACAACTCTCCCGTGATAGAGCTCATCGAGGCGCAGACGCACGATCCGTTCTGCGTCCTCGTGGGTACGATCCTCTCCGCCCGCACAAAGGACGCCTGCACGGCAGGGGCTGTGCGCCGTCTCTTCTCCACCGCCGCAGGTGCGGTCTTCACGCCCGCAGATCTCGAGCGCCTCTCTGTTCCACAGATCGAGAAACTCATCTTCCCCGTGGGCTTCTACCACGACAAGGCAAACCATCTCCACGCCCTTCCCAAAGCGCTGCGCGAGTTCTTCCCCGAGGGACTCGAGAACGCAGGCAAGGGCCTCTCCACCGTCGCTCACTACAACGCACTCGTCGAACGCCTATGCTCCCTTCCCGGCGTTGGACGCAAAACCGCAAACCTAACCGTTGCCGTCGGCTTCGATCTTCCGGCCGTATGCGTAGACGTGCATGTACACCGCATCACAAACCGACTCGGCCTGGTGAACACAAAAACTCCCCTCGAAACCGAAATGGCCCTCAGGAAGATACTTCCAGTCAAGTACTGGAAGACGTGGAACTCTCACTTCGTCTCGTTCGGCCAGACCCGCTGCAAACCCCGCGGCCCCGTCTGCACAGACTGTCCGCTGAGCAAGTACTGCGTGAAAGTCTAAAATCACCTGAAGAAGATCACGGTGTTGCCGCCGATGAGCACAATGCGGCCGTCTTGAAGCTTGGGCTTGAGCGAGCTACTGACCTTGCCGTCCACAACAACCTTCCAGCCTCCAATGGCGCCTGCGCTCAACGCGGGATTGACGGTGATCGGAACCTCGTAGCCCTCGAGGCTGGACATCTCGGCCGGAACGTTCACAAGCTCGAGGCGTCCGCCAGATGCGGCACGGAACGAGTTGATCGTGCCGCCGCCCTGAGTGCAGTCAACCTTGAGCGACTTGATCGTCGCGCTCTCGTCGTTCAGGTTCAGCGTCGCGCCAGCGTCCACCGTCACAACGCTGCCGGCGGGAAGCGAACTGCCGCCGCCAATCGAATCGAACGTGAACGGATGGCCGGCGTTCATCGCGGTGAAGAGGCAGTAGGGCTGCGCGATTCCGGAGCGCTCGTCCAGCTTCGTCCAGTTCACGCCGTCATAGCTTCCCTCCACCTGCCATTCACTCGGGCTGCGGTTGAGCGAGTCGTTCGCAGTCACGAACACGTATCCCGCTGCGGGCAAGGAGTCTTCAGAAAGACGAATCGTGATGTAGCGGTAATTGGCCGCATCGCCGTTCACGCTTCCATTGCAGAGCTTCGTCTGCAGGTTGTCGTCAAAGAGGAACTTCGGACCTTCCGTCTTGCCGCCGTTGTAGTAGTTGTCCGCCGCCGAGAACGAACCAGGCTCCAGCGATGCCGCCGCCGTGCCGTTCGCCGCTTCTGCGAGGCCTTTGGCGATGTTGCGCCCAAGCACGTCATGAATAACCAGCTCGGAAAGCTGCAGAAGCGTGTTGCCGGCAGTCTTCTTGAACGTGAAGCGAATGAACTTTCCGGCGAACGTGGGCTTCGGGGCCGTCTCGAACTGGTAGTTGACGCCGTTGTTGAAGGGCTTGTACTTGACGGAGTCATTTTTGTAGTTGCTCCGGTTGTCAAAGGCGGTGTGCGGCGCGAAGTAGCGCGCGTCGAGGAGTTCCCAGTCCACGCCGTTACGGCTGCCCTCGAGAGTCCACTCGGTGGGGCTGCGGCGCACGTGGTCGTTCGCCGTGAAGAAGTTGTATGCGGCAATAGGTTTTGCCGAATTCTTCAGGCGCATCGTTATCACGTGGTAACCTGAAACGGCACCGTTTATCAAGTCGCCACAGTACCACTTCGTGTTCGTGTCATTGTCGAAGAGCTTGTACACGCCCTCGTCCTGCTTGCCGGTGGCGGCGCCGGGCTGATACTGCAGCTCGCAGCTGAACTGGCCTTCGCCCAGCCGCGTGGCAAGCATACCCTCGGCGACTGGCTCAAGATTGAGATTCTGCATCGTGCCGTCTGCATCGTAGAGCTGGAATTCGGAAGCCTGCATATTGTAGTTCGTGGCGTCCGCGCCGTCGCCGCCGTTTGAGCGGCGGATCGTGAGACGGAAGAACTTGCCGTCGAAGGCGCGCGTGGGACAGGTGCCAGCGGCGAACATGCCCACGTTGAGCGTTCCTGCCGAGACGCGCGTCTCGCCCGTGTACGTCTGAACGCCCATGAGCGTCACGTCGCCGCCGTTCGCCGAGAAAGAACCATCGCCGGTCACGACGGCGTTCACAACGCCGCCCGCGCTCGCGAGCCTCGCGCCGTCCGCAAGCTCGATCGTGCCCTCGCCAGAGACATCGGCCACGGAAGTCGAGCCGCCGTTCACGCGCAGAGTGGCACCTGCCGCCACGGTGAGGGGACCGCTAAGGGACGCGCCGTTCGCCATGAAGGGCCCGCACTGCGCAAAGCGCGTCGTGGAGGGCTCGTAGCCGCTAACCACGTCGACGTCCGTCCACGTGGCGCCGCCGTCGTTGCTGCCCTGCAGGCGCCACGCCACCGGGTCGCGCGCAGGCGTGTCGTTCGCGATGACCCACTTGTAGCCGGTTATGGGCCGCGGCGCGGCGTAGTCAATGCGCAGCCACACGCGCTCGCGGTCGGTCGCGCTGCGGTCGGGATGCGCGCGGAAGTCCAGCCACTTCGTGAACATATTTCCGTCAACCAGATTCTGCGGCACCTCGTTGGCGGGGAAGGGCCTGTCATGGGAATCGACTGTCTCGTCCCAGGAAATATTGGCGTACGGACGCGTCACGTCGTTCGCGCCGTCGAGAAGCACGAGTTCCGCCAGCTGCATGGAATTGAAATTGGTGGCGCCCAACGGCCCGCGCGCACCCTCCACCTTGAAGCGGTAGCTTTTGTACGCCACACTCCCCTCCGCGCCGGCGATGACGGCTGTGCCCTCACGCACGGCGAGCGCGCCGGAGATGGGCTTGTCTATGGTAAGGGTGCCCGTACCCACCTTCTCGAGCTGCGCGTTCTCAAGCTGATTCTGGAACACAACGTCCGCATCGTCCTTGCCGACGACGAGCGTGCCGTATCCCTTGAGCATGACGTCGCCCGTGATGTTGTTCGTGATCGTGAAGCCACCGAGGTCGAGCGTGGCGCGCGTTCCCTGCACTTCGCTTCCGGCGGGCAGGGGCACGCCAAGGCGCAGAGTGCAGTCCTTTATCTTCGTAGCGCCCTTGTAGTCCACGCTGAAGTCGGCAAGGCCCGCCTTGCCGAGCAGGAACGTCGCCGGCGAATTCGCATTATCTCCAAAAAGGTCGAGGCCACCGTCACCGAAGATGTGCGTGTGGTTGCTCCTGGCGCCTACGCACTTCGTGCCGAGATTGATGCGTATGTCGCTTCCCGCCTCGGCCACGATCTCGAAGATGCCGTTCTGGCCGGATTCAAAGATGTTTTCACGCTGCTCTGCCGGAGCGAAGGTGCCGCCCGCGAACGTAATGCGCGAACGCGCGTCGTCGTTGCGCGAGAAGTAGCGTGTGTTCAGCGTGCCGCCAGAACCGATGACAAACTCGTTGAAGAGCGTTGTCATGTCGCTGCCGTCGGTAAGGGTGTTGGGGGCGAACCTGACGCCAGAAGCGGTGTTGTTGATGGTGGCGTTCTCCAGAACCACACGCCCCTTTAGCTGCATGCGCGTGGAGGCGTTGCCTCCAATACGCACTTCGCCGGAGAAGTTTACCGTAGCTCCGTCCTTGACGTACAGCTCGCCGTCTCTACCGTCATGGCCCACGCGCATTGTGCTGTCAACCTGAAACGTGCCCGGGCCGGAAACCGTGAGCCTGGAGGTCGTTCCCTCTTCGCCCATGATTAGAAACTCCTTCTCCTGCTCGTACTTTGCTGCGCCTGTGAACGTAATCGCATTGTCGGCTGTGTTCGTGGTGTTGCCGCCGAACTTGAACGTGCCGGTGCCGGAGAGCGTGAGCGGGAGTTTCTCAAGGCCGGTATCGTAGAATGTGAGCGTATTGCCCTGCCCCACGAGGCCGAAGGGATGCTCGGCGGAGATTTCGGGGGAATACACGACCGGACCATGCAGCTCGCCGCCCCAGCCCCAGATAGGACCGGCCAGCTTGTCCACCACATATGTGGGCGCGAGGCCGGGCATGTCGAGCCCGTCGTAGAGGCGCGTCTGCATCGCGAACACGCTTCCTTCCGCCGGCGCCTCGGTTGGATCCTCGTAGGTGATCTTCTCGGCGTCGCCCGCGCCCGCAGGGAAAAACCTTGCGCCCTTCTTCACATAGACCGTCTGCCCCGCAAGAAGCGGGCGCCCGATCGAAAGGTCGCCTTCTTCCACGACGATCGGGCCCGAGAACGTATTCTCCGATGCGTAGTTGCATATCTGCAGATAGCCTGCGCCTTTCTTCACGAAGCCGCCTGCGCCGCGGATCTGGAAAAAGTCAGGCTGCACGCTTGCCTTCGTGATGCGAATATGGTGGCCATTGGTGTCGATCACGAGGTTTTTTCCTTCCTCGATGTTCCAGATGAGCGCGCCGCCAGGATAGAACCAGTCGTTGTTCTCGCGCGTCGCGCGCAATGTGCCGCCCTTGAAGTTGAACACGGTGCAGCTCTTGTCCTGCCTGTAGAACTGCCCGAACTCCAGCACGCCGCCCTCTTCGAGGTTGAAGACCGCCACCACCGGAATTTCATCGACGACGTACGTGCCATATTCTGCGGCGACCGTCTGCGGGAACCATGCGCCGCACTCGATCACGGGCGTGGTGACAGTGCCGAAAATGTTAAGTACGCCATGCGAGAGCTTGGTGCGGTCTTCGCTTCCGTCAGTGAGCTTGTTACGCCCGAGTAAAAGACGCCCGCCTGTAACGGTGAGCGAGCCGCCGCTCGCCACGGTCACCTCTCCCGTGCCGCCGAACGTGCCGATGGAGAAGCCCTGCGACTTGCCCGGCAAATCGCCTGTGAGCGTGCCCTGCGAGACGAAGGACGCTCCGGAGGCGATCGTCATCACGCCGTTGCTGCCGGTGCCGTAGCCCACCGCGTTCACGACGGCGCCGTTCGCCGTCAGCGCCGCGCCCGCGCCAAGGGCGAGCGAGCCGTTGTTCTGGAGCTCGGAGACCGTTGCCGCGGCGTCGAG
>JAFXIL010000092.1 GCA_017563185.1 Kiritimatiellia bacterium
AACGGATGGATCGGCATTTGCCGCGTCACCCGGTTGTGAAGTCCGCCACGGCTGCGCAGCACCTTTTTCACAATCCACGATGTCGCCGAACCGCAGATTACAAGGAGGATGTCCTTGCGAAGACACGCCCATGAGTTCCAATTTTTTGTCAATTAAGATGCTAGTGTTATACCATATTCAGAGTGATTTGGGGACATTGCCCCACAAAATTGCACGATACGCCCCCAAATAAGGCGTCTCACGGCACATTTGGGGGATTTGACGCACTACTGCACGACGAACTCGGCGCTGAGAAGAATCGTGCGTGGAGGGAGTGCCTGTACACTAAAGTCTGCCCCCGACTGCCTCATGGCCCGAAAAGCGCTCAAACGCTCATTTTACAAGGGTTCCGAGAGGCCTGTCCCCGCCGATTTGATAAGCATAACCCTTCGATCCCGCCTCAGTCCCTCACAGACACAATCCGGCCGTTCTGCCGCGCGGACCGATGGACCGCCGCGCAGAGCGCAAGGTTATGGACGGCAGCATCGGCGTCAAGCGGGGTCCCGTCCAGAACGCTTCTCGCGTGGGCGTCTATCAGCGTCTGGTAGATGTTCTGTATCCTCCCTGGCACGACCGGCGTCAGCCGCCTGCCGTCGTCGATCTCCACGCGCTGGGCTATCGGTTCGCCCGGATGCCCCGAAAGCTGGAACATCGTGCCGTAGCCGCGCATAACGGCTTTGTCGCCGTAGACCTCGAATCCGAGATTGGTGAGCGTTCCGGACCGGCCGCCGCGCAGTTCGCTGAACGCGGCCCTTACGCTGCCCTGAGTTCCGTCGGCGAAGAAGAACTTGACGTAGGCACCGTCCTCGGCCTTTGTCTTCATCACCTTCGGGTAGTACACCGCGCCGAGCTTCGCTATCTTCTTCCCGGACATAAACTCGGCCACATAGAAGCAGTGGCTCGCCATGTCCCCCACGGGGCCGCCCATTTCCTCCACGCTGTTGCAGCGCCACGTCCGTGCCTCGGCCGGGTCGTATCCGTACGCGCACTCCATGTGGTAGCAGCAGTCGTTCACCCTGCCGAGCCTACCGGCCGCCATCGCCGCCCTGCCCGCTACATGCCACGGATTGTTCACCATCATATGGTCGACCGTGAGCGAGAGGCCCTTCGCCTTCGCAAGTCGGCTCAGCTTTTTCGCGTCGGCCACATTCGTCGCGATGGGCTTCTCCACGATCACGTGCTTGCCCGCCTTCAGGCACTTCACCGCCAGCGGCACGTGGCTTCGATTGTTGGTCGCGACATATACCGCATCGACCGTCTTGTCGGCGAGGATCGCCTCTAACGAATCGTACCATCGCAGTCCAAGCGCCTCGGCCGCCGCACGCCGCGCCGGATTCAGATCCGTCGCACCGACGAGCACGGCATGCCGCAGCGGCCTGAAGCGTTCCCTGTCGCAGGCGAAGCCCTCCTTCGCCACACGGTTCTCGGCGATTCCGCCGAAGCCTGCCAGTGCATATCTGATTTTCATGATCCGCCCTCAGCTGTTGACGATAAGCGCCATGAATACAAGGTCTTCGGCGCCCGTGTTCACGAGGCCATGCGAGGAACCGCTCGGCGTCCAGGTCGAGTCGCCCGCGCGGACGGCCCGCTTGGCCCCATTGTCGTCATACTCGCCTTCGCCTGCGAGAAAGAAATAGCTTTCGCCGTTCCCGTCGTGACGATGGAACGGAACCGCCACCCCCGGCGGAACCGTGACGCGCGCGTAGAGCGCACACTTGTCGCCGAGCTCGCTTACAAGTATCTTCTCAAGGCAGAAGCTGCCTGTTTCGTTCGTCTCGTATACCTTCTCCATCTTCGTTTTCCTTTCTTTCCACCTATTTCTTTGTATTGTCCAATTCTGGAACCGAATGCCACACGCCGGAGACAAGCGGGCGAGACGCCTTTCCAAAGCAGTTGAACGCACGGACTTCGACGGCATAGTCCACATCCTGCGGAAGCACGGCGACGTCAAACCAAAAGCGCTGGCGTGCCGGTTCGCGCTTCGCCATGCGCGCATACGCGGGCGAGAGGAATTTCTTCACGAGCGGCTCCGCGCCGTCCTTCGGCACTGCGCGGATCTCATAGTCGAAAACCCGCTCGCCAGGCGGCGGCACTGCGGCTGGGAACTCGCAGTTCATGACGATGACCCACTTGCCGGACCTGTTCTCGGTGTTGCGCGTGTCGACGGAGAGCTTGGCTCCCTCGGGGAACTCCGGCGCCACGGACGCGGCCGTGCGAGCGGCAAGGTCATATGGCCTTTCG
>JAFXIL010000093.1 GCA_017563185.1 Kiritimatiellia bacterium
CCGGCGTTTGCGCCGGACAAGAAGGAGAAATGACATGGCTGACGTGTTGATAGCAGAAGACGATGCCGACATCCGCGAATGGGTGGCGTTGGCGCTCACGAAGGCGCACTACCAGGTGCGCACTGTGGCGGACGGCGCGGCGGCGCTCGTGGCGTATGCCGAGAGACGCCCCGACATACTGATACTCGACATAATGATGCCGCGCAAGAGCGGCTACGACGTGTGCATCGAGATACGGAAGAAGGACCGCCAGCTTCCCATCATCATGATCACCGCCAAGGGCTCCGAGCAGGACAAGGTGCTGGGCCTCGACATCGGCGCCGACGACTATCTTGCCAAGCCCTTCGGCCTCAGCGAGCTGAAGGCGCGCGTGGCGGCGCTTCTGCGCCGTGCGGCAATGCCGCCTGCCGAGACGCCCGGCGAGATGATCAAGTACGGCACGTACGTCGTGGACGTGGCGAGCCAGCGCATCCGCGCGGCCGACGGCGCAGAGACGCCTCTAACTCCGCTTGAGCTCGGCCTGCTGCGCTATCTGGCGGCGCATCCGGGCGAGGCGGTTTCGCGCGACAAGCTTCTCAACGCGCTCTGGGGCGTGTCGTACATGGGCACCACCCGCACGCTCGACCAGCGCATAAACCTTCTGCGCAAGAAACTTGGTCCCGAGGCAGACCGCATCGAGACGGTCTATGGCCGCGGGTACCGCTTCCGCGCCGACTGACGCGCACATTTTATTCTCCGCTCCTCGCTAGGCACTAGGCACTAGGCACATAATGTGCTATAATAATTCCATATGTGCAACCACAAAGGAGTAAACGAATGAAGAAGGTGTTTCTTTGCGCGGCTGCGTTTGCGGCGTGCGCGGCGTTCGGTGTCGAGACTGACGGCGAAGGATTCGTCTCTCTCTTCAACGGCAAGGATCTAACGGGCTGGATCGGCTCGAAGTCGTATGGCGTAGAGATCGTCAAGGAGAAACTGGCCAACGGCACGGTCAAGGAGTTTCCCGTGCTCGCCTGCCAGCCAGGCAAGCGCGTGAAGGGCGACCATGGCAACCTCTGCACGGAAGGGCAGTACGAGAACTTCATCCTCAGATTCGAGTTCTGCATGCCCGAGAACGGCAACAACGGCCTCGGCATCCGGATGACGGACGTGAACAAGGACGCCGCCTACTGGGCGATGTGCGAGCTCCAGCTCCTCGACGACGGCGGCAGCGCGTACTACGACAAGAAGGCCAAGAAGGACAAGCTTCGTCCCTATCAGTACACCGGCTCCGTATATGGTGTCGTGCCCGTGAAGCGCGACAACTTCAACCAGATCTGGGGCAAGGAGAAGAACTTCACCGGCGGCGGCAGCTACGTGCGCAAGCCCGGCATGTGGAACTTCGAGGAGGTGCGCGTGATCGGAAGCCGCATACAGGTGATCCTGAACGGCGAGCTCGTGACGGATGCCGACGTCTCCAAGTTCAAGGGCGACGGCACCGACACTCCCGACCACCGCAAGCACCCCGGCCTCCACAACAAGAAGGGCCACATCGGCTGGCTCGGCCATGGTAGCCATGTGATGTGGCGCAACATCCGCATCAAGGAGGTGCCGGCCGACTACAAGGTTGGGTCCGACACCAAGAAGCCCTGCCCTGAAGGCTTCAAGCCGCTCTTCAGCGGCTGCGAGAAGTGCCTCGTCAACTGGAAGGGAGTGACGACCGCCGAGAAGTTCGACAACCCCAAGGTGCGCCAGGCCGCCACGCCCGATAAGCGCGCCGCCATGCAGAAGATCGCCGACAAGCAGATGAAGGAGCACTGGCACATCCGCGACGGCGCCCTCTTCTTCGACGGCGGCAAGGGCGGCTACTCGCTCGCCACCGCCAAGGACTACAAGGACTTCGAGATGTGGGTGGACTGGCGCACGCTCTCCATCACCGGCGACTCCGGCCTCTATCTGCGCGGCTCCCCGCAGGTGCAGATCTGGGACGCCCACAACCAGTGGGGCATCGGCTCGGGCGGACTCTACAACAACAAGAAGAACCCCTCCAAAGCCCTCTGCATCGCCGACAACCTCGTGGGCAGCTGGAACACCTTCTACATCAAGATGGTGGGCGACAAGGTGACCGTGAAGCTCAACGGCAAGCTCGTCGTCGACAACGTTACGCTCGAGAACTACTGGGACCGCAAGATTCCGATCTTCCCCGTGGAGCAGATCGAGCTGCAGTGCCACGGCGACCCCATCGAGTTCAAGAACATCTTCATCAAGGAACTTTGACAGGATAATCAGTTTCCGCTGATTTTTTCCCCCAGGTCGCGGCGTTTTTGCTATACTATTTAACTCTATGGACATTCTCAAGAAAATCTTTGGCACCAAGAACGCCCGCGACCTGAAGCGGCTCCGCCCGATCGTGGCGGAGATCAACCGCATCGAGGCCGAGTACGAGGCTAAGCACTTCACGGCCGAGGACTATCCTCGCATGACGGCCGAATTCAGGCGCCGCCTCGCCGACAAGGAGGTAACTCTCGACGGCCTTCTCCCAGAGGCGTTCGCTCTGGTGAAGAACGCCTGCCGCCGCCTCATGGGCACCACCGAGGAGGTGTGCGGCCACACGCTCACGTGGGACATGATCCCCTTCGACTGCCAGCTCGTCGGCGGCATCGTGCTCCACCAGGGCAAGATCGCGGAGATGCAGACCGGCGAGGGCAAGACCCTCGTGGCCACTCTTCCGCTCTACCTAAACGCCCTCGCCGGCAAGAACGTGCAGCTCGTCACGGTGAACGACTACCTCGCCCGCCGCGACGCCACCTGGATGGGCCACCTCTACAAGTTCCTCGGCCTCACCGTGGGCTGCATCCAGAACAGCATGGACTCCGCCGAGCGCCGCGAGCAGTACCTCTGCGACATCACCTACGGCACGAACAGCGAGTTCGGCTTCGACTACCTGCGCGACAACGGCATGGCCGTGCAGCCCGACCAGGTGGTGCAGAACGGCCACCACTTCGCGATTGTGGACGAGGTGGACTCGATCCTCATCGACGAGGCCCGCACGCCGCTCATCATCTCCGGCCCGGCCACCGTCTCCACGAGCGCCCAGTACACCGCGATGAACCCGCTCGTCTCCAGCATCGTGCGCGTTCAGATGCAGCAGTGCAACGAGTTCATCGCCGAGGCAAAGAAGTGCCTCGCCGAAGGTGACGAGTGGGGCTGCAAGCGGCGCATCTACCAGGTGTACCACTCCACGCCAAAGCACAAGCAGATGCTCCACATGTTCGAGGACGCCTCCATCCGCAAGCTCCATGAAGACGTGGAGATGCAGATGCTCAGCGAGATGCACCGCGAGGAAGGCCGCGCCCTCAAGGCGGAGCTCTTCTTCACGATCGACGAACGTTCCCGCGAAGTGGCCCTTACCGACAAGGGATGCGAGAGGATGAACCCGAAGGACCCGGAGACCTTCGTGATCCCCGATCTGGCCGGCGCCCTCAGCCAGCTCGACGGCGACAAGGACATGTCCGCCGAGGAGAAGGCCGAGAAGAAGCGCATGCTCCAGGCCGACTTCATGGAGCGCTCGGCCCGCGTGCATGTGATCGACCAGCTGCTCAGGGCGTACTGCCTCTACGAGCGCGACGTGGACTACGTCGTGCAGCCCGACGCGAACGGCGTGGGCCACGTGTACATCGTTGACGAGTTCACCGGCCGCATCCTCCCCGGCCGCCGTTGGAGCGACGGCCTCCACCAGGCCGTGGAGGCCAAAGAGGGCGTGGAGATCGAGAAGGAGAGCCAGACTCTCGCCACGATCACCATCCAGAACTATTTCCGCCTCTACAAGAAGCTCGCCGGCATGACCGGCACCGCCGAGACCGAGGCGCGCGAGTTCAAGGACATCTACAAGCTCGACGTGGTGGTGATCCCCACCAACCGTCCCATCCGCCGCATCGACGGCAACGACCAGATCTACCGCACGCAGCGCGAGAAGTACAAGGCCATCATCGAGGACGTGCGCCGCCGCCACGAGGCCGGCCAGCCAGTGCTGCTCGGCACCGTGACGGTCGACACCTCCGAGGTGCTCTCGCGCCTCCTCAAGGTGGCCAAGATCCCCCACGAGGTGCTCAACGCCAAGAACCACGCGCGCGAGGCCGAGATCGTGATGCTCGCCGGCCAGCCCGGCGCGGTGACGATCGCGACGAACATGGCCGGCCGCGGCACCGACATCAAGCTCGGCCCCGGCGTCGTCACTCTGCCGCAGGAAGTGGTCAAGGGCAATCTCACGCTCAAGGACAAGCTTCCAGGCACGAAGGACACGATCCAGCAGGTGCTGGAGGCGCACCCGCAGGGGCTTTTCGTGATTGGCTCCGAGCGCCACGAATCCCGCCGCATCGACCGCCAGCTGCGCGGCCGCTGCTCCCGCCAGGGCGATCCCGGCGGCTCGCAGTTCTACATCTCCCTCGAAGACAACCTCATGCGTCTCTTCGGCTCCCAGAAGATCTCCGGCATCATGCAGCGCCTCGGCATGAAGGAGGGCGAGGTGATGGAGCACCGCTGGCTCAACAAGAGCGTCGAGACGGCGCAGCGCCGCGTGGAGCAGCAGAACTTCGCCATCCGCAAGCGGACGCTCGAGTTCGACGACGTGATGAACAAGCAGCGCGCGATCGTCTACGAACTGCGCGGCACCATCCTCAACGGCACGCCTGAGAACGTGCATGGCACCATCCTCGACGTGTTCAACGACATCCTTCTTTCCCAGAGCGAGCGCTTCCTCCTGGATCCCAAGGGGGCCGGCATGGACGAGTTCCTCTCCTGGCTTGGCGTGACGTTCCCCGTTTCGGTGACCCCGGAGGATCTGAAGCCGTTCCTCGGCGAGCCCGCCAAGGCCGGCGAGTTCGTGTACAAGCTCGTTGAGGAGGCCTACGAGGCCAAGTGCGCCATTGAGGATCCGCGCGTTCTTCCGCACATGGAGCGCGGCGTGTTCCTGCAGTGCATCGACCGCGAGTGGCAGGACTATCTGCGCGCGATGGACGACCTGCGCCACAGCGTGAACCTCCGTTCGTACGGCCAGCGCGATCCGCTAGTCGAGTACAAGCGCGAGGCGTTCAACATGTTCGAGAACCTGATGAACACCATCAAGGCGGGCGTGGCGAACATGGAGTTCCGCTCGCACACCGAGATGGCGGTGAGGCGCATGATGTCCAACGCCGAGATGGCGCGCGGCCGCACGAACGCAGGGCTCTTCGACCCCGAGCAGGAGGAACCGCCGGAGCCCCCGAGGGCGCAGCCCGCCGCCGAGGCCGAGAAGCCGAAGTCGGCGATAGACGTTTTCGCCTCGATGATGTCGCAGGTCTCGGGACGCGATGTGCGCGTGGTGCCTCATCCTCCGCGCGGTCCCGCCGGGGCCGCTCCTGTGGGCCGCAACGACCCCTGCCCGTGCGGCAGCGGGAAAAAATACAAAAAATGCTGTGGCCGCGGTCAGTTCTGACTTTCGGATCTTCCTAGCCATGCATAGGCGCCCTTGAGGGCCCGGAAGAAGAAGAAAAGGAGAAGCCCATGAACAACACAAAGAAAATCTGCGTTCTTGCAACTGCGCTGATCGCCTCTCTGGCGCTCAATGCGTTCCCCTACCACCATCATCATCACCATCGCGGAACGGGCTTCGCGATAGGCGCGGGCATTCTCGGCGCGGGCCTTCTTGCTTCCGCGATCTACGATGCCACCCATCCCCGCTATGTGGCCCCCGTAGCGCCCGTGGTCGTTACGCCGGCGCCTGTGGTGACGCAGCCAGTGGTGGTGCCCCAGCCTGTAGTGGTGCCGCAGCCCGTGGTGCAGCAGCCGGTGATCCAGCCGCAGCCAGTCATCCAGCCGCAGCCCGTGATCCAGCAGGCGCCGCCCGAGCCGCGCATGCAGAACGTGTGGATCGAGGGACGCTACGTTGAGCAGCTGAACGGACAGGGCCAGACTGTACGCGTGTGGCAGCCCGGCCACTACGAGCAGCGTCCGATCCCGTGATTCGGGCCTGCGGCCGGCTAGTTCGCCGAGCTCTTAGCTGAACTCTCTCGCGCGCGCTTCGAATTCCTCGAGGCCGCGCGCGCGAAGTCTGCAGGCAGGGCACTTGCCGCAGCCTGCGCCGGGAATGCCGTTGTAGCAGGTGACGGTTTCGTTCTTGATGACGTCCAGAATGCCGAGCTTTGACGCGATGGCCCATTCTTGAGCCTTCGTCTTGTTCATGAATGGGGTTACAATCTTGAAGGGCCATTCCATTGCCAGGCGCATCATGCGCGCCTGGGCGCGAATGAACACGGCGCGGCAGTCGGGATATCCGGAGAAGTCCGCCTGCGAGACGCCCGTGTAGATGATCGTGGCGCCCAGCGACTTCCCCCACACGCCGGCGGCGAGAAGAAAGATGGCGTTCCGGCCCTCCACGACGGTGTTGGGGCACGAGGCGCCTTTCTTGCGCTTGATTGGAATGTCGCTCATGAGGGCGTTCGATGTGAGGGAGGCGTAGAAGTCGAGATTCACCACCTTGTGGACGCTCACGCCGAAGCGTCTGGCGAGGCGGCGTGCGAACGAGACTTCCACGGAGTGGCGCTGCCCGTAGCGGAAGGTAATCGCCGCCACATGCTCCGCGCCGTACTTCCGCACGGCGAGCGCGAGGCATGTGGCGCTGTCCTGCCCGCCGCTTAAAACCACGACGGCTTGAATGTCCTTTTTCTCTTTCATCGCCGCATAGTATATCATATTTGCCGCCTTAACCATCGCATTTATTGCAGAAAACGCGAGAAAACGCGGGCAAGGACTAGTCAACGCACGCGATTTATGCTATAATATCAAATCCTATGGAGATAATAGACCTGGCAATGCAGAAGGCCGCCGTCCTGACGGAGGCATTGCCCTACATTCAGGACTTCAGCGGTTCGACCGTGCTTGTGAAAGTGGGCGGCAGCGTGATGGAGAACGAGGCGAACCTCGCGTCGCTGCTTGCCGACATCGCGTTCATGGACGCCGTTGGCATGCGCGTGGTGCTTGTGCACGGCGGCGGAAAGGCTATTTCCAGGGCTCTCAAGGAGAGCGGCATCGAGCCGAAGTTCGTGGAGGGGCTGCGCGTGACGGACGAGCCCACAATGGAGATCGTGCGCCGCACGCTGAACAATGTGGTCAACGCCGACATCGTGAGGAGGCTGCAGTCCCTGAAGGCGAATGCGCGTCCGCTCCACGGCAACTGGATGTTCACCGCCGAGAAGATCACAACGCCCGACCGCGGCTACGTGGGCGACCCCGTGGCGGTCGACACGCGCGCCGTCCTGGAGATGCTCGACGCGGGCATCGTGCCCGTGATCACGCCGCTTGGCACAGGACGCGACGGCCACCTCTACAACATCAATGCCGACAGCGCCGCCGCGGCCCTCGCGAAGGCGCTCAAGGTGCGCAAGTTCGCGGTGGTCTCCGACGTGCCCGGGCTTCTGCGCGACCCAGCCGACCCGAAGACGCTCATCCCCACGCTGCATCTCGCGGACGTGGCGGGCCTCAAGCGCGACGGCGTAATATCCGGCGGAATGCTGCCGAAGATCGAGGGCTGCGAGGACGCCATCCGCGCCGGCGTGCGCAAGGTGCACCTCGTCGACGGGCGCATGCCCCATTCGCTTTTACTGGAAATATTCACCCGCGAGGGTGTAGGAACGGAGATCACAGATGAGCAAGAGCGCTGAAATCCTTGAAGACTACAAGAAGTACCTGATGCCCACCTATTCGCCGTCGGTCGTCGTGGCCAAGGCGAAGGGCTCGCGCGTCTACGACGCCGAGGGTGCGCAGTACTACGACCTCACGAGCGGCATAGGCTGCCACAACGTGGGCCATTGCACGGAGGGCGTGGTGAAGGCCGTGCAGGAGCAGGTGGCCAAGCTTAGCCACTGCTCGAACTACTTCGCCACCGAGCCGCAGGTCGCCCTCGCGAAGAAGCTCGTGGAGATATCGGATCTCGGCGGCAAGGTGTTCCTGTGCAACTCGGGCGGCGAGGCCAACGAGGCCGCGATCAAGCTCGCGCGCAAGTGGGGCTCGGCGAACGGCGGGCGCTACGAGATCGTGACGATGAGAAACGGCTTCCACGGCCGCACGCTCGCCACGCTCACCGCGACAGGCCAGAGCTGGTGCCAGGAGGGCTTCGAGCCCCTGCCCGTCGGCTTCGCTTACGCCGACTTCAACGACATCGAGAGCGTCAAGGCCGCGGTGAACGAGAAGACCGTGGCGATCATGCTTGAGGCCGTGCAGGGCGAGGGCGGGGTTATCCCCGCCACCGCTGAGTTCATGGAAGGGGTGCGCGCCCTCTGCGACGAGAAGAACCTCATCATGATCTGCGACGAGGTGCAGTGCGGCATGGGCCGCACGGGCAAGTGGTGGGGCTGGCAGAACTTCTCCGTGAAGCCGGATCTCTTCACCGTCGCCAAGTCCATCGCCGACGGCATTCCCATGGGCGCGCTTGTCTCCAACGCGAAGTTCGCCGACGTCTTCACGATCGGCAGCCACGGTTCCACGTTCGGCGGCAACCCGCTCGCCTGCGCCGCCGCTCTCGCCACGATCAAGATCATCGAGGACGAGAAGCTGCTCGCCGCCGCAGTCTCCAAGGGCGAGATGTTCTACGCCGCGCTGCGCGCCTTCGCCGAGAAGTTCGATCAGGTGCTCGACGTGCGCGGCATCGGCCTCATGCTGGGCATGGTAGTGGACGGCGATCCCCACGTGGTGGTGGACAAGTTCCGCGAGTACAACGTGCTCGCCCTCGTCGCGGGCGGCAACGTGGTGCGCTTCCTCCCCACTCTCTCCATGCGCGAGTCGAACATCGAGCAGGCCGTTGAGATGATGGGCGAGGCCCTTGACGAGCTCTATGGCGGAGCCCAGGAAGAATAGCGAAGTCTAGGAAGATCACGGTGAACCGCAATCCGCGCATACTGATCGTAACCCCTGAGATCACCTATCTTCCCGAGGGCATGGGCAATCTCGCCGGGAAGATGAGCGCAAAGGCGGGCGGCATGGCCGACGTCTCGGCCTCGCTCACCGCTGCGCTCTTCGATCTGGGCGCGGACGTCCACGTGGCGCTGCCGCACTACAGGCGCATGTTCCACGAGGAGACCGCGCAGCTCGTCGCCGACGAGCTGCGCGTGTACAAGAGCCGTATGCCGGATGCGCGCATCCACCTCGCAGAGGACCGCTGCTTCTACTACCGCGACCGCGTCTATTCCCAGAGCGGCGCCAATCCCCACCTCGCCCTCGCCTTCCAGCGCGAGGTGATAAACAACATCATCCCCGAAGTGCAGCCGGACCTCATCCACTGCAACGACTGGATGACCGGCCTCGTGCCGGCCGCCGCGCGCCGCATGGGCATCCCGTGCCTCTTCACCGTGCACAACATCCACACGCACAAGCTGACCCTCGCGCAGATCGAGGACTCCGGCATCGACGCCGCCGAGTTCTGGGCGAACCTCTACTACGAGTACCCGCCCATGGACTACTTCAGCGCGCGCGATGTCGACCCAGTGGACCTTCAGGCCTCCGGCATCTTCGGCGCGCACTTCATCAACACGGTCTCCCCCACGTTCCTGCGCGAGATCGTAGACGGCTGGCACGACTTCATCCCCGGTTCCATCCGCAACGAGATCCGCAACAAGTTCAACGCCGGCTGCGCATCGGGCATTCTCAACGCCCCCGACCCCTCCGACGACCCGGAGACGGACGACAAGATCCCGTTCCGGTATGGTCCCGACAACCACGCCGAGATGAAGCGCCGCAACAAGCTCGCCCTCCAGCACGCCCTTGGCCTCGAGGAGAATCCCGACGCGCCCCTCTTCTTCTGGCCGTCGCGCCTTGATCCCGTGCAGAAGGGTCCGCAGCTTCTCGCCGACATCTGCTACCGCTTCCTAGACCGCCACTGGGCCGAGGGCGCGCAGATCGCCGTGATCGCGAACGGCGCCTTCCAGCAGCCGTTTTGGGACATCCGCTCGTTCCACAACATCGGCGGCCGCCTCGGCGTGAGCAACTTCGACGCGCGCCTCTCGCAGCTCGGCTTCGCCGCATCCGACTTCATGCTCATGCCGAGCCTCTTCGAGCCTTGCGGCCTGCCGCAGATGCAGGCGCCGATCTACGGCTCGCTCGCCGTTGCGCACAACACAGGCGGCCTGCACGACACCGTGGAGCCGCTCGACGTCGCAGCCCACAAGGGCAACGGGTTCGTCTTCGACACGTACGACTCGAATGGACTCTTCTGGGCGATGGACCAGGCGATGGCGTTCTGGGCGCTTCCTGCCGACGTCCGCGAAGCCGAGGTTTCGCGCATCATGCGCGAGTCGCACAAGCGGTTCAACCACGAGGCCTGCGCGCGCGAGTACATCGCCCTCTACGAGCGTATGCTCAACCGCCACCTTGTGAAAGACTTCGCCGCCTCGTGACCGTTGGTAGGGTCACGCGTCCCGCGTGACCGCAATGCCGGGCGCATTTCGTGTGTTTCGCTGGTAGGGCCTGCTCGCCGAGCGGGCCGCAATGTATTATAAAATGAGGCGCGTGTCGCGTCCGGAGGCTTCGTCCTGGGCCCCTTAGTCAACGGCATGCGGGTGCGCTGCCGCGCCCGCGCATGCCGTTGCCCGCATTCCCAGAACGAACCTCCGCTCCGCTTCCACGCATCTCCAAATTGCGCTTCCACTTCCGAAATGTCACTTGGGGAACGGGCATCCTGCCCGTTCGCAAATGTGGGCATATTTAGTTTGCTTCCTCGATAGTACTGTACGGGCGTTGGAGCTCAGGAAGCAATACGGACTTCAATTCTATGACGTGCTTTTGCTTGCCGCCGCCGAGTCGGCCGGATGCGACAAGATTCTGACCGAAGACCTGAACGACGGTCAGGTTTATTGCGGAATCACGGCGGAGAACCCTTTCAAGTAGAGGTTCGTGACACCCCCGCATTTTCCACGACC
>JAFXIL010000094.1 GCA_017563185.1 Kiritimatiellia bacterium
CTCGACGCCGCGGCAACGGTCTCCGAGCTCCAGAACAACGGCTCGCTCGCCCTTGGCGCGGGCGCGGCGCTGACGGCGAACGGCGCCGTCGTGAACGCGGTGGGCTACGGCACCGGCAGCAACGGCGTGATGACGATCGCCGCCGGCGCCTCGCTAATTTCGCAGGGCACGCTCACGGGTGCGAATCCAGGCAATGCGCAGGGCTTCTCGATCGGCACGTTCGGCGGCACGGGCGAAGTGACCGTGGCGAGCGGCGGCTCGCTCACCGTGACGGGCGGGCGCCTCTTCCTCGGGCGCAACAAGCTCACCGGCGGCAGCGAAGACCGCACGAAGCTGTCGTACGGCGTAATCAACATTTTCGGCACCGTAACGGCTCCCACCGTGGAGTGCGGCGCCTGGTTCCCGTCAAGAGATACGAGCGTCACATACGACGTAGATGAACTTCCAGTCGCCTCCGTTATCAACCTCGAAGAGGGTGGCGTTCTGGAGACCGGGCTTATCCAGAACAACGACACCTGCCGCAACATCGTCAACTTCAAGGGCGGGACGCTGCGCCTCACGCGCGAGGCCAATCCCCTTATCTATTCAAGCGTCTCGACTATATGGAACATCGAGGCCGGGAAGAGCCTTGTCTTCGACTCGCAGAGCTATCACGCCAATCTCAGCCCTGCTCTGCACCAGCCTGATTCGTTCAAGATCATGGGCGCGGGCGGCCTTGTCAAGAAGGGAACGGGCTATCTTCGGATGTGCATGACGCAGCCGGGGATGAACACATTCACCGGACCGATCGTCGTCGAGGAGGGGTATCTTTCCCTTGGGCGTCCGCTCGCCGACGGCCAGACGGTGCTCGTGAAGAAGGGTGCCGCGTTCTACCCAGTCGCTCCAGGCGACCTTGAGAAGATCACCTACGAGGATCCGTTGGATGTGCCACCGGAGGGTTCCGTCTACGCCGTGCATCTGCCGATATACGGAGGGCTCGACCTTCTTGGAATGTCCCCGGCGTATGTCGCCGACAAGATCGCCACGACGACATGGGGCTGGGGCGGCGAGGTGCACGGCCCGGTCACATATTCGCCCGACATATCCGCCGAACACCCATTTGAGCTTGTAGGACAGGGTAGGCAGCTGAACTTTTATGGCACAGGCCTCGAGAACCTGCCGCTCGCGGTTTCTGGCACCGGCACGTTCAGCTTCGCCGGCGACCACACTAACACGACGGGCACCGCAATTTCGTTCACGGGCACGGCGACGTACCAGCAGAATGGTCACTACGGCGTGCAGGGCGAAAACGGAGAAATGCCAGTCATGACGATTTCCGGCGGCGGCACGTTCAGGACTCGGGCGACCTGCGCGTGGGCTACGAAGGACGCGACGGCGCGGTCGTCATCTCCAACGGTGCGAACGTCAGCGTGGGCGGAAACATCAGGCTGGGCAGCAACGCAAGCACGCGCCAGAGCGTGAAGGGCCGGATGGAGATCGACAACGCCACCGTCACGGCATCAGGCAGCGTTAATATGAGCTCGTACTGCCTCACCGACGGCAGCGACCGTGAAACGCTGATGAACGAGCTTGTGCTGGGGCGGGGCGCGACGCTGAACATCGGCGGAATCTTCACGCATAACGACGATCCCCGCTCGCGCGTAACCTTCGCCGGCGGCACGGTCGTGGTGAAGTCGAACCAGGGCAACTTCTTCGCCACTGGTCAGGACGGCATCTTCGAGGTCGAGGCGAAGGACGGCAACGACATCCGCCTGGACATCGGCGGATACAGCATCGGCGCGACGAGCGGCCACACGCACCTCTTCGGCACGGGCGGCCTGGACATCACCGGCACGGGGACGGCGTCGACGTTCACGCTCGGCAGTGCGGGCTTGACTGACTTCTCCGTGGCGTACTCAGGCACGACGAAGATCACCGATGCGACGCTCGTCCTCGGCGTGCCGCTGCCTGTCGGGGCGACGATCACCGGAACGCGCGGGACGTTGTTCCTCGACAACGTCACGATCACGAACAACGTTGTCGGTGACGTGGTAGTGAAGGGCACCGGGACGCTCGTCGTAGGTGCTGACGGACAGGACTGCACACTGGGTGTGGACGTCGAAGGCGCAACGGTCATGAAGGTCGGCGCTGGAACGCTCACGCTCTCCGACAACTTCAACGGCAAGCTCGTGGTGAAGGAAGGCACGGCGATTGTGCGCGGCATTGCCTACAAGTCGTACCGCTTCAAGATAGAGGGTATGAAGGGACCGTCCCCAGACGCAATGCAGCTTTCCGAATTGAAACTGCTTGACGGTGCAGCCGATGTCACGCGCCCGTATTCAGGCCTCGGATACGATACGGAGGGCGCTGTCGCCAACTATATATATCCAGCTGCAGAGTGTCCGCCAAACCTTGTGGATGGCAATCTTTCGACAAAATGGCTTGATTGGCGTCTTTTGTCGAGCCATCCCGAATCTGACCATGACCGGGTCTGGCTGCGCATCGACTGCCCATCCCTGAGGCCGATAACAGGCTATGCCTGGTACACGGCCAACGACTACGACAAGCGCGATCCCTCCGCATGGCGCCTGCAGGGCAGCAACGACGGCGGCGCGACGTGGACGGACATTGACGTGCGGACGGGCTTTGCAGCGACCAGTACCCGCAAGGCTCTTGCCGGCACCTTCGCAGGTTTCGGCGCACTCGGTTCGTCCGCCCGTGTCGTCGTGGAGTCCGGCGCGACGCTGCGCGTCATCGGCGGAGCGATTTCCGCCACGGCAATCCATGACGTCGGCGGTACGGTGGAGCTTGCGGAAGGAGCGGAGCTTGTAAGCGACGGCGGCGCGATTAACGGCGGCGCATCGGGTACGGGATCGGTCAACGTCGTTGGTGGTAACGTCTCGCTTAGGGGACAGCAGTCCTATACGGGCGTGACGCATGTTGGGGCGGGAACGCTCAACATCGGCATCGCGACAAACCCCGCCGAGCGCGCCTCCTTTAGCGGCAAGTACTTCCGCCTGACCATCAAACGCGCAAGCAACAACGGTGCATCAGTCGCATATAAAAAGTCTGGTAGCACAACTTATTCCGATCGTGGTGCCACACAGGCCTCTGAATTCCAGCTTTACGACGCCGACGGCAACAACGTTGCGCTTGGGCTCACGAAGGCCGCGGACGGCACTGCCGCGACGGCGCTTGCGGCAGGCACGTTCGCGACCGCGGCGGCATACACATACGGCATTGCCGAGGGGGCTGAAAAACTCTTCGACGGCAACACGTCAACGAAATGCAACATGACCACGCCGATCAACCGCAACGATCCGTCAACATGGAGGGTCATTACGATGCGCCTCGCCGACGGCGCCGCGCCGGTGGTCTCCTACAATTTCTACACCGCAAACGACTATGTGCGGCGTAGTCCCACGGATTGGCAGCTTGAAGGCAGCATGGACGGCATCGCGTGGGAGACGCTTGACGAGCGGTTCTTTGCGCCCAATGCGGCCTGGAGCACGGCTTCGGGCTCAACAACCTACAATGAATCCACCCTCCAGTACAAGCCGTTCAACAACGGTACGCCCTTCAGGTTGCAGGAGACAATGCGTCAGCCCGCGACAGGCGGCAAGTTCTTCCGCTTTACTTTCAAGAAGACAGTTGGCAACACAATCCTCCAGCTTTCGGAGATTCAGTTGCTTGACGCCGACGGCAACAACGTTGCACGAGGCTTGACCAAGGCTGCGAATGGCACGGCTGCAACGGCGCTTTCGGCCGGCTCGTTTGCAGATGGCGGATCGTATAGCTATGGCAACAATGAGGGGTCGGACAAGCTGTTCGACGACAATCCTGACACAAAGATGTGCGCGACCGGCAACAACATGGCTGGCGACGCCGCCAACTACCGCGCATTCACGCTTCGCCTGGCCGATGAAGCCGCGCCAGTGTGCAGATACAACTTCGTAACGGCGAATGACTTTGTCAACCGTAGCCCGTGCGACTGGCTGGTGGAAGGCAGTGAAGACGGCGTGACATGGACGCCCCTCGACGAGCGTACTAACGAGCCCGCGCCGTTCAGCGTGTATGCGGCCGTCAACCATGGGCGTCCCTACACGTTCTCGCAGATTTTTGAGTCCGGGTCGATTCCCGCCGACTCGGTCGTGACGGTCGATGCGGGTGCGACGCTGAACCTGAACGACGAGGGTGCGATGGTCAAGTTGCTCAAGGTTGACTGCACGCTTGGCGGCGGCACGATCAACTTCTTCCGTCCCGCCCCGGGCGGCACGCTCCAGCTCGTGAACATTCCGGCGGACGTGGGGACGCTCGCCCGCTACGAGATTCCGCTCGCCGTCGCCGGCGTGCAGAACGCCGCCGCGCTCGGCAGCTGGCGCGTGACGGTGGACGGCGTGCAGCGCTCTTGCAGGGTCAAGGTGGCCAATGGCCATCTCATGCTCGTGGCGGGCAACACTGTGATCTTCGTGAGATGACTGCGCGCATGTGTGCATAGGTTCCGGCACGGTGTAATGCGCGGCCGCAGGCAGATTGACATCTGCGGAAGTCGCATGGTATAATTCGCAGCATGAAATGCGATGACTGTGTAATTGGTTGCATGTTGTTCCGCCCGGCGTCCTTGCGGCTGCCGCTCGTGGCGGCGGCGGTCGCCGTCTCCGCCGTGGCCGGCGCGCTGCCGCCCGCCTCCTATTTCCGCTCACGCCCGGCCAAGGTGGAAGTGGGCTCCGGCGTTTTCGCGAGGGACGAGGCCAGGCGCATCGCGGCGGCGGACCGCTTCGCGCGCGGCGAGCTGGAAGTCGTGGGCGTGGGGTGGACGTTCCCGTCGAACCGCGTGGACTGGCTCTTCGACGCCTCGGCGAAGAAGGGACCGTACAACCCGGAGTGGACGTGGCAGCTCAACAGAATGTCCTTCTGGACCGACCTTGCGCGCGCGTACAGGCACACCGGCGACGAGAAGTACGCCCGCGCATTCGCGCAGCAGCTCTCCGACTGGCTGATGCTGACGGGCGGCAGGCCGCCGGCGCGCAACTACAACGTCCGGGGCTCTCCGTGGCGCACCATCGAGCAGGGCATCCGCCTGATGGGGTCCTGGAGCGTCGCCTTCGAGGCGTTCAGGAAGTCGCCCGCGTTCACGGACGGCCTGCTTCTCGCCTTCGCCGAATCGGCGCACGCCCAGGCCCGGCACCTTCTCGCGCATCGCACGCACGGGAACTGGCTGCTCATGGAGATGACCGGCGCCTACTTCTTCGCGCTCGACTTCCCGGAGTTCGAGGATTCCGAGGCCATCCGGCGCGAGGCGCTGGACGTGTTCGCGCGCGAGGCCGCGGCGCAGGTGCTGCCGGACGGCGTCCACTACGAGCTCTCGCCCAACTACCACCAGGTGTTCCATGGCACCGCCACCAAGGTGTACCAGCGCGCGCACGCGTGCGGGCTCGGCGGCGAGATCCCGGCCGCGCTTCGCGACGCGATCCGCCTCGGCACGGAGGGGCCGCTCGCGCTCGTCACGCCGGCGTTCACCCTGCCGAACTTCAACGACACGTTCACCGATCCTAGGACGTCCGCGCTGTCGGCGGCGGCTGACATCTTCCCGGAGCGGCGCGACTTCCTGTGGCTAGTCACAAATGGGCGCAGGGGCGAGCCGCCGAAGGGCGCCACGGCGTCCCGGTTCCTGCCGTATTCGGGGTTCGCGGCGATGAGGTCGAACTGGACGCCCGACGCGATGTACCTGGCCTTCGACGTGGGGCCGCTGGGCATGGGGCACTGGCATCAGGACAAGCTTTCCTTCACCTTGTGGAAGGGGAGCGAGTGCCTCGTCTTCGACGACGGCGGCGGGCAGTACGAGGTGTCCGCGAGACGAAGCTACGGTCTCTCCGGCTACGACCACAACACGATGCTCGTGGACGGCCTTGCGCAGAACCGATCGCAGCCAAAGCGCGTGGCCGCGCCGATCGACGCCGGCTGGTGTTCCACGGACAAGGAGGACTACGCGTTCGGAATCTACGACCAGGAGTTTGGCCCGAAGCGTCTGAAGCCGGCGACGCACCGACGGGAGATTCTGTTCGACAAGGTGCGCGACGAGGTCACGATCCGCGACGCCGGGGCGTCGGCCGACGGAAAGGAGCACGAATACACGCTCCTCTTCCAGCTCGATACCACGAACGTCGTCGTCTCGGCGGACGGGAGGCGCGTGCGGGCGGAGTACGGTCCCGGAAGGCGTTACGCGCTGGAGATCGAGGTCGGCGGGGACGGCGGCGAGCGGGCGGAGGCGGTCTCCGGGCGCGTGAAGCCGTCGATGGCGGGCTGGTTCGTTGGGCGCGAGTACCTGGTGCCGATGGTGCGGCCGGCGACGACGGTGTTCATAAGGGCGCCCCGTGCGAAGAGTCATAGGTTCAAAACGGTCCTTCGCTGCGTCGCGTCCCGTGCGCCCTAGTCAAAAAATCATTTCGCAATTGACAAAAGCGATGGGGGTAGGATAAAATGTAATTAGCGTTTCTCATCAAAAAGGAGTTCAGGGATGATTCCGAGCAAGCTGAAAACATTCGCGGCGGTCGCCGCAGCCGCGTTCGCAGTGCATGCGGAGACCGTGAAGGAAAACTGGACGGTGACGTATGACGAAAAGCTGACCGACGACGTGGTCGTCAATGGCACGCTCACCCTTGACGGCGCGGCAGTCGACCTCAACGGCCACAGCCTCAAAGTCGCCGGCTTGACGGGCGATGGCGTCGTAACCGACAGCGCCAACGAATACTACTCTCTGCTCAAAGACAATACCCGCGGCTTCTACATTGGGCTGGACTATCTGGCGTCGGGAACAAGTGTCGATGGATACAACCATGGCCTTGAATACATCGACACCGGCTACGAGCACAATGTCAACACCGTCGTTGACATGAAAGTGCAGATACTGAAGACCACAACAGACTGGTATTGCTACTACGGTGCGCGCAAAAACAATCCTACAGACGCTCTTGGCGGCTGGATTAACAGAAGCAACCACTACAAAGGCGTGACCGCCGACGCCGCCACCAGCATTCCGTATCCGAAAAACGTGCCGTATCTTGTGCACATGGAGTTCGGCGGAACGTGCACGTTCGGCAATGAAAGCGATACTTCCACCTATTTGACCTACATCTCCGGTACGGGGGCGTCTCCCGGCATCAACGACTTCCTGTTCGCCATGAACAACAAAGGAAGCAGGTCTCACGGCGCGAACGCGCGAATCTACTATTGCACCGTCAAGGAGAAGACGGCGGAGCCGGGCGTGTATGATGTCAAACGCGACTTCGTGGCGGCGAAGAGGCTGTCGGACGGCGTCCTCGGCATGATCGACAAGGAGAACGGCGTGTTCTACACCAACAAGGGCAGCGGCGCGTTCATTGCCGGCGACTATGTCGTGAACGAAGAAGCGGCGGCGTTCGGCTCGAGCGGCGTTCTGCGCATCGCGGTTCCGTCGGGAACGACGCTTGCGCTCGACGACATGCCGATGATCGTGGGCGACGTGAAGATCATCAAGGAGGGCGCGGGAGTTCTGGCGTACAACGAGTCCACGTCCGTGCAGAAGTACTTCCTCGGCGGGTACGAAGACCACTCCGCGCCATTGACGGCAGTCTGGACGGGCGCGGCGAACAACAACGACTTCAACGACGCCGCCAACTGGAGCTGCACGAACGACCTCGGCAACGCGTTGTCGGGCGTGGCACCGGATGCGACCACGATCAAGTACATCCTCGCGGCCGACGCCGACTGGACGGCGAAGGGCACAATCGTGCTCGCAACAGGCGTGGCGCTCGACCTCGCCGGGCACGATCTTGCCGTTTCGAACATCACGGGCGATGGCCTTGTCGTTGATACTGCCGATCAGAATGTGTTTACCGCGCCCGACGGCGTCGTCTATCAGAAGATCCTGTACGTCCAGGCCACGCAGGATGGCGCGAACAACAACGGAGGCCAGAGCAGAATACAGTATGTCGATACCGGATACTGCCACACCGGCGCGACAAAGGTTGACATCCGCGTGGAGTTTCAGGATGTAAGCTACAGCGGCAACTATGGCTATGCCGTTTACTACGGCTGCAGAGATCTAACCGACAATGCAAGAAGAGCCTGTCAGCTTGGCGGATGGATCCACAGTGGCAGATTCTACTACTACGACACGAACGAACACGACGGCCCGGCCGCATATGCCGACAGGGTATACGACGTTCGTCTGGACAAGGGCGGCGCCAGCTACGCAAACTATGCGGACGGCACCCGCGCGGCGGGGCTTGGCAACGGCAATGGAAACGGCCCCAACACCTATGGCACGGACTACATCTTCGCCAACAACCAGGTGTCGAACGGCGGCAAGTACTGGCCGTGCAGGTGCAAGGTCTATTCATGCAAGGTGTATGAGGGCGATGAGCCCAAGCGCGACTTCGTGCCCGTGCGCTGCATTTCCGGTGAAAAGACGGGGGAGGCCGGGTTCTGGTGCGCCGTAACGGGGAAATTCTACGGCAACAGCGGCTATGGGGCGCTCGCCGCCGGCCCCGTGAAGAAGTCCGCGAATGCCGCGACAAGCGTGTTGACGATCACGGTGGCGGAAGACGAGGCGCTTGCGCTGGCGGACATGGCGTCGATATGTGGCAACATAAAGGTAGTGAAGGCGGGGGCGGGCGCTCTCGCCATCCCGAAGGACGGCGTGTATTTCACGGGCGGCATCGACGTCCAGGCGGGCACGCTTTCCTTGGCGGGGTCGGTGACGTCCCTAGAGGGCGCGAACCTCGGCGCCGTGGCGGTCGCGTCCGGCGCGAAGGCATTGATTTCCGCCGCAGACGGCCTCAAGTACGGCGAGGCGTTCACGCTGGACGGCGGCACGCTCGAGCTCCTCTGCTCCGGCACCGAGAAACCGGTCACGACGTACATCACGAACTCGCTTGCGCTGAACGCCGGCGCGAAGGTTCGCTTCGACACGTCGTCGCTCACCTCCACGGGCTTCATCCTCTCCACGGACGGCTTCACGCTGGGCGAGGGCGTGGAAAGCGCTCTTTCCTGCGTAGAGTTTTCCAATCCGACGGCGGCGATCGCCGAGGCAAGCGGCGAGAGCGGAATCCGCGTCACGATCGTTACGGAGCCCGTCACGGCGGTGTGGACCGGCGCGGCGAGCGACAACGACCTCTCGAATCCCGGCAACTGGAGCTGCACGAACCTCGTGGGCGGAGCCGTGGCGGGCGCGGTGCCGGGCGTGCATACCGTGAAGTTCATCCTTGGCGCGGATGCCGACTGGTCCGCCGCCGGCACGTTCGACCTCGCCGAAGGCGTCGTTCTCGACCTGAACGGCCACAGCCTGAACGTCGCAGACCTCACGGGCGGCGGTGTTGTCATAGATGCAGGCGACGGGCATCTCAATGACGCGGCGCACAATCTCTTCGCGGATGCCGGCGGTAACTTGTATCTCGGGCTGGAGTATCTCCAGTCCTCCGGTTCGCAATACATCGATACCGAATATCGCCACAATTCCAGCACCGTGGTTGACATGAAGGTGGCGATTACCGCCTCGCCCGGAAACAGCTGGTATGCCTATTACGGCTCGCGTACGGGAGAGGGCGCCCAGAACGAGCTTGGCGGATGGGTTTACAAGACCCACCATTGGCTGGGGGTTGCGGGCGTCAAGGGGGAGCAGAGCTGGAGTTTCGCTCTAAACGACCCGTTCCTTGTCCACCTTGACGGCACGGCGGCTGCGCCTTGCAGCATCGGCGGCAACACGTTCACGCACAGCAGCTCACTGACAGATTCCGGCTACAGCGACCAGTTGTTCGGCCTGAACCAGAAAGGCGGTTGCATTTTCCCGGCGAAGGCCGCCATCTACTACTGCAAGGTCATGGAGGGCGATGTGGTGAAGCGCGACTTTGTGCCGGCGAGGAGGCTCTCCGACGGCGTGCTGGGCATGTTCGACAGGGAGAACGGCAAATTCTACGCGAACAACGGCAGCGGGTCGTTCACCGCCGGTCCCGTCAAGAAGTCCGCGCACGATGCGACGAGGTCGGTTGTCCTCACTGCAGCGGACGGCGCCACGCTTTCGCTCGCCTCGATGCCGAAGATATGCGGCAACGTCAAGGTGGTGAAGGCGGGCGCTGGTGCGCTGGTTGCTCCGGCGACCGGGCAGTACTTCACCGGCGGGATCGAAGTACAGGGCGGAACGCTCCAGATGGAGGGTTTGATGGACTACGCGGCGGGCCTGACGATTCCCGTCGCCGCGGGCTGCGTCGTGTCCGTTCCCGAGTCTTTCAGCTCGGCGTGCACGAACAGCTTCGCGTTCGCGGGCGGGAGGCTGAAGGTAGGCGATGCGGCGGCGGACATCGCGGGCGCGCTGTCCATCGGCGGAACGGGGATAACCGTGGGCGGCGAGTTCAAGCCCGGCGACGGCAAGTGCGTCACCGCCACGTTGCTCGACGGATCTACGCTCGACGTCTCCGGCGTCGCAGGCGCGTGGAACGCGTACGGCGCGGTGGTCGAGGGCGCCGGCAGCGGCGGTGCGCTGTCGTTCGCCGACGACGCGACGATAAAGGTCAAGATCGGAGCGCGCGTGGCCTCGGCCCGGGCGCCTGTGGTGACGTTTGTGGACGCCGGAGGCGAGGTGGCGCCGCCGGCCAACTACGACACGCTGAAGTTCGTGCGCGGAGACGCGGGCAGGCAGTATTCGGTTACGAAGAAGGCGGACGGCATCTACGTCGCCAGCGGTCTCGCCTTGATCATACTATGAGGTCGGCCTACATGCTAAGACTGTCGGGGATGATGGCCGTGTTCGCCTGCGCCGCGGGCTTCGCGGCGTGCGCCGGGGATGCCGGCGAGCGCGAGCGTCTGCTCGGGCCGTTCCGCGAGAAGCTGCGCCGCGTGGTGTTCACCAAGCACTTCGACATGGGCGGCTCTCACTACGCGTACACCGACGCCGTGAGCGACGAGGACAGCCTCAACCCCGGCGGCGTGGTGAAGGAGTTCAACTTCAAGCCGGGGTCGAGCCTGTGCATGCTGGCGCTCGACGACGGGCTGAACGTGTGGGAGACGACGCTGCTCCACGACGCCAACGGCGTGATACGCGATCCGGACGTTTCGTACGATGGGAAGCGCATCCTCTTCGCGTGGAAGAAGTCCGCCCGCGGCGACGACTACCATCTCTACGAAATGGACGTGGCGACGCGCGCCGTGAGGCAGCTGACGTTCGGGAAGGGCGTGGCCGACTACGAGGGGGTCTATCTTCCCGACGGCAACATCATGTTCAGCTCCACGCGATGCTTCCAGAACGTGGACTGCTGGCACGTGAGCGTGTGCAACATGTTCCTGATGGACGGCGACGGGAAGTTCATGCGCCGTGTCGGCTTCGACCAGGTGCACAGCAACTATCCGCAGGTGCATCCCGGCAGCGGCGCCATCACCTACACGCGCTGGGAATACAACGACCGCGGCCAGATATACCCGCAGCCGCTCTTCCAGATGCATCCGAACGGCGCCCATCAGCAGGAGTTCTACGGCAACACCTCCTACTTCCCCACGTCGATTCTGCACGCGCGCGGCATCCCCGGCACGCAGAAGGTGCTCGCCGTCCTCTCCGGGCACCACACTCCGCAGAGGGGCAAGCTCGCGGTCATCGATCCATCTCTCGGCCGCGAGGAGACCGCTGGCGTCACGCTTGTGGCGCCGGAGGAGAAGCCGAAGGGGCCGATCCGCATCGACCAGTACGGGCAGAAGGGCGACCAGTGGCAGTATCCCTATCCGCTGGACGAGGACAACTACCTCGTCACGTTCCGTCCAGACGGCGCGAAGCTCTTCGGCATCTACTTCATGAACAGAAAGGGAGAGCGCGTGCTGCTGGCGCGGGATCCCCTGGTGTCGTGCAACCAGCCGGTGCCGCTTGCGCCGCGCCCGAAACCGCCCAGGGTGGGCTATCCCATCGACTGGCGCAGGGAGACGGGGACGTTCACGGTGAAGGACGTCTATGCGGGCCCGGGCCTCAAGGGCGTTGCGCGCGGCACGGTGAAGAAGCTGCGCGTGGTGGCGCTCGACTTCATGGCCACGGACATCGGGCGCAAGCACGGGCCGACGGCCATAAGCGACCTTGCGGCGTGGGACGTCAAGGTGGTGCTTGGCGAGACGCCTGTCCACGAGGACGGTTCGGCGGCGTTCGAGGTGCCGGCGCGCACGCCGGTCTATTTCCAGGCGATCGACGCCGAAGGGCACGTTGTGCAGACGATGCGGTCGTGGTCCACGCTCATGCCGGGCGAGGCGTTCAGCTGCGTGGGCTGCCATGCGTACGACAGCGCCTCGGCTTCCGCCAAGGCGAACACCGCCGCCCTGCGGAAGGGCGTGGCGAAGCTGCAGCCGTTCTACGACGTCTCGGGGCGCGGCTTCAGCTTCCCGAAGACGATCCAGCCGATCCTCGACGCGAAGTGCGTGAAGTGCCACGGCGGCGTCGACGCGCCCGCGCCGGACCTGCGCGCCACGCCCGTCTGGGACGAGAAGGCGCGAAAGCTCTGGAACAAGTCGTACAGCGTGCTCGTATCGACAGACCGCGCGAAGGCCCCGGCAAACGACACGAGCCAGGTCACCAGCACCATCGACGAGCATTCACGCTACGTGAACTGGATCGGAAGGTGGTCCGTCCCCACGCCCATCCCGCCGTATTCCCACGGCTCGTCGCGCAGTCCGCTCGTCAAGATGCTCGCGAAGGGGCATCACGGCGTGAAGATGACGCAGGAGGAGCTGGACAAGATCGCCTGCTGGATCGACCTTGCCGTGCCGCATTCCGGCACGTGGACCGAGGGCATGATGGCGGATGACGAGGCCGTGTATCTGCGCGTGCGGAAACTGCGCGACGCTTGGCGGCGCGAAGAGGCCGCGAACATTGCGGCTTACATCGAACATCAGAAAGCCGAGTCCTCTGCAAGTCGTCCGTCCTCTGACGTCACGAGTAGCCTGGGGCAACACCGCGGCCGCCATTAGAATCATGGAACGCGTCGTCTCAGGGGGCTTGATTGTCCTAAAAGCCGCAAGAGGCACGTCGGTTTTCGGCGACATTGCAAAAACCTGCAATTTTATTCTTTTTGCACTTGCACCGAAGAGTTGGATTTGCAATAATTGCCGATGCCGAGGCAATGGAGCCGGCGGAAGGTCCGGGCTCTTGACACTCGCCTTGGCAAGGCGATGCTTCTAGAATGAAAAACAAGACGATCAAAGAGATTCTGTCATCGGGCGAACTGCTGTTTCTGGACGGCGGCTTCGGCACGCAGCTGCAGGCGCGGGGCCTTGGCGCGGGCGAGCTGCCCGAAGACTGGAACATCACTCATCCGGATGCAGTCCGGTCCGTGCACTCCGCCTACCGCGTAGCCGGAAGCGACGTCATTTACGCCAACACCTTCGGCGCGAACCGCGCGAAGTACCATGGTGCCTTCCCGCTCGCCGACGTCATCGCCGCAGCCGTTGCGAACGCGCGCGCGGCAACGCCCGGCGGACACTTCGTGGCGCTCGACGTGGGCCCCACGGGACGCCTCCTGAAGCCAGTGGGCGACTTTGAGTTCGATGCCGCATACGACGCCTTTGCCGAGGCCGTGACGCTCGGCGCGAAGGCAGGCGCGGACCTCGTGGTCATTGAGACGATGGCCGACGTGTACGAGCTCAAGGCGGCCGTTCTTGCGGCAAAGGAGAACTCTTCGCTGCCCGTCTTCGCCACTGTGGCCCTGGACGAGAAGGGCAAGCTGCTGACAGGCGGCGACGCGGAGTGCGTGGCGGCCGTCCTCGACGGACTGGGCGTGGACGCAATCGGGCTCAACTGCGGGCTTGGCCCTGACATGATGCGCAAGCACGTGGAGCGCATGGCGTGCGTCACATCGCGTCCGCTCATCGTCAAGCCCAACGCCGGCCTTCCGCAGCTCGAGGGCGGCCGCACCGTGTTCAAGGTGGGTCCGGAAGAATTCGCACGCGACGTGGCCGGGCTTGTGGAGGCGGGAGCGCGCATTGTGGGCGGCTGCTGCGGAACGACGCCCGAGCACATCGCCGCCGTGCATGCTGCGCTTGTGGAACGCGGCGCGCCGCCGCGCGACGCGCCGCTCAGGCGCACTCTTGTCGCCTCCGGCACGCACGCCGCAGAAATTTCGCCGCGTGACGCCGTTGTGGTGGGCGAGCGCATAAACCCAACCGGCAAGAAGAAGCTCAAGCAGGCGCTCGTAGAGGGCGACATGGACTACGTGCTGCGCGAGGCGGTGGCGCAGGCCGAGGCGGGGGCTGACATTCTCGACGTCAACGTAGGAGTTCCCGGCATTGACGAACCTGCCGTGCTGGACGCCGCTGTGCAGGCGATACAGGGCGTCACGGACCTCCCCCTGCAGATTGACACTTCCAATCCCGAGGCTCTTGATCGCGCTCTTCGCCACTACAACGGCAAGGCCCTCGTCAACAGCGTGAACGGCAAGGAGGAAAGCCTTTCCGCGGTGCTGCCGCTCGTGGCGAAGTACGGCGGCGTTGTTGTTGCGCTTACTCTTGACGAGAAGGGCATACCCGCCAGCGCCGATGGACGCCTTGCGATAGCGCGGAGGATTCTCGAGCGTGGCAGGGAGTACGGTCTCGTCCCTGAAGACTTCGTGGTGGATCCTCTCTGCCTCTCGGTTGCGACGGCGCAGCCCGGCGATGCGGAGAAGGGCGAGTTCCCGGGATGCGTGGCCCTTGAGGCGCTGCGGCGGATACGGAGCGAACTTGGCTGCCGCACCGTTTTGGGCGTGTCGAACATCTCGTTCGGGCTGCCTGAGCGCGCGCTTCTGAACGGCGCGTTCTTCACGCTCGCATTGGAGGCTGGGCTTTCGGCGGCGATCGTGAATCCGCTTTCGAGCGAGATGATGACGGCGCTAAGGGCATGGAGGGCGCTCACGGGGCGCGACGCGAGCTGCGGAGGGTGGATCGAGCACGCGAACGCGCTGGGCGCAGTGGAGAGGCCGCGGGCACGCACGAAGACGGTGGTTCCTGTTGCGGCAGGGGATGGCGCTGCGGGCAAGGCGCTCGGCGAGTGCGGGCAGGCCGTCCGGCGTGGACTGAAGGCGGATGCCGGCGCGGCCGCTGCGGCGGCGCTTGCTGGCGGAATGAAGCCGATGGGGCTAATCGACGGAGAGATCGTGCCGGCTCTTGAGGAAGTGGGGCGCGGGTTCGAGAAGGGAACGCTCTTTCTGCCGCAGCTTTTGATGGCGGCCGAGGCGGCGTCCGCCGCGTTCGATGCGGTGCGGGCCGCGTTGAAGAGCGATTCCGCGGCGCCGGCGCAGCGGTCCGGAAGGCGCGTGGTGATGGCCACCGTGAAGGGCGACATCCACGACATCGGCAAGAACATCTGCCGCGCGCTTCTGGAGAACTACGGGTTCGAGGTGATCGACATCGGGCGCGACGTGCCGCCGGAGAAGGTGCTGGCGGCGGCGAAGGAGAGCGGCGCTAGGCTGGTGGGACTTTCCGCGCTGATGACGACCACGGTGTGCTACATGGAAGAGACGGTGAAGCTGCTCCACGCCGAGCTACCAGGATGCAGGGTGGTGGTAGGCGGTGCCGTGCTCACGCAGGAGTATGCCGACATGATCGGCGCCGACTTCTACGCGAAGGACGCGATGGAGATGGTGAGGATCTGCAGGGAGGTGCTGGGATGAGGATCGCGGGCGGAGAATGGCGTGGACGCAATCTGCGCGTGCCGCAGGGCGATGCGGTGCGTCCAACGCAGGACCGCGTGCGCGAGGCGCTTTTCTCGATGCTCCAGTTCGAGCTCGAGGGCGCTAGTTTCCTCGACCTCTTCGCCGGTTCCGGCGCGGTGGGCCTCGAGGCGCTTTCGCGCGGCGCGGCGCGCGCGACGTTCGTGGAGCTCTCGCCGCGCCACGTGGCGTGCGTGAACGCGAACATCGCCCTTGTGAAGGCGGAGGCGCGCGCTAGCGTGGTGCGGGCGGACGTCTATGCCTGGCTCGCCTCTGCCGCGACGATGGCGTTCGACGTGGCCTACGCCGATCCTCCGTATGAGCTTGGCGCCGAACAGGGCTATGCGCGTATGCTCGCGCTCCTCGCCGAGCGCGGCGTGGTGAAGGAGGGCGGGCTCTTCATCGCGGAGATGAAGTCGCACCAGTCCCCAGACGCCTCGCCGCTCTGGGAACTCTGCCGCGACCGCCTCTACGGCCACACCCGTCTCGCCATTTACAGGCGTTTGAACGCTTGAAAAATTGTTAATTTGTTCCTCTTGTCAAATCCCCGCAGTTTTGATATACTAATTGCTCGTTTTGGAGAAACAAGGAAACAGACATTCATGCCAACAATCAATCAGCTGATCCGCAAGGGGCGTCATCCTCTTGCCTCGCATTCAAAGTCGCCTGCGCTCAAGGCCTGCCCTCAGCGCCGCGGCGTGTGCCTCGTCGTGAAGACGATGACCCCCAAGAAGCCTAACTCCGCTCTGCGCAAGGTTGCCCGTGTGCGCCTTACCACCGGCGTCGAAGTGACGGCTTATATCCCCGGCGAAGGCCACAACCTGCAGGAGCACAGCGTGGTGCTCGTGCGCGGCGGCCGTGTGAAGGACCTTCCTGGCGTGCGTTACCACATTGTGCGCGGCGTGCTCGACTCTCTCGGCGTGAACGGGCGCAACCGCAGCCGCTCGAAGTACGGCGTGAAGCATCAGAAGGAAGAGAAGAAGTAAGGGATAAGCCATGTCCAGACGCTCAAAGAAGATTGAGAAGCGGGTCACATTGGACCCCAAGTTCAATTCCGAACTGATTGCCCACATCATCCGCGTGATCATGAAGGACGGCAAGAAGACGACCGCCGAGCGCATCGTCTACAGCGCCATCGAGAAGATCAAGGAGTCGATCGAGAAGGATCCCTCCAAGTTCGAGAAGGGCGAGGGCGACCAGAAGGTTCCCGTGACCGATCCCGTGGAAGTCGTTTCCCAGGCCATCGAGAACATGAAGCCGAAGGTGGAGGTGAAAACCCGCCGCGTGGGCGGCACCACCTATCCCGTGCCGGTTGACATCAAGCCCGTTCGCCAGCTCTCTCTGGCGCTTCGCTGGATGACGACGTTCGCCGGCGGCCGTCATGGCATGGGCATGCCCGCCGCCGTTGCCGCCGAGATCATCGACGCGTTCCAGGGCCAGGGCAACGTGATCAAGAAGCGCGACGACGTGCACAAGATGGCTGCGGCCAACAAGGCGTTCGCGCACTACGCATGGTAAGTTAAGTTTGTCTCTCCAAGACGAAGAGAGGGCCGGTCGTTCGACCGGCCCTTTTGATTTGCCATTGGAGGATGCTGGTTCAGCTTACGGCGATCTCGGGCCTGATTGTCTGGCAGCCGATGGTGGCAAGTGCGGCGGAGAGGCGCGAGAACTGGGCGTCGTCGGCGTATGTGCCCACGATGGCGCCGCCGGAACCGGCGAACTTGGCGGAGGCGCCTGCAGAGCGGGCGGTCATCACCATCGCGCGGTTGGCTGGGGCGACGTTGAAGATGCGGTCGCGCAGGTCGAAGTTGGCGTTGACGAGGGCGGGAAGAAGGTCCGTGCGGCCGGAGAGCATGGCGTCCCGGCCCTGCTGGGCGATGTCGGCGAATTCGCCCATGGCGGCGAGGATGTCGGGCTTCTTCTCCTCGAAGAGAACGCGCAGCTTCTTGTGGTATTTGCCGGAGATTTCGGCGCGCTTGGGGTCGTAGGCCACGTAGAGGCGCGGAAGGAGAGCGGGGTCGAGGCGTTCGTAGCGGCCATGGCCGGTTGACTCCACAAGCGACTTCTCGAAGTCCATGAAGACGCATCCTCCGTACATCTGGATCACGCGGTCCTGCAGTCCGCACTGGATGTCCAGCTCGTCGCGCTCGGCTTCGAGGCAGAGTGTGGGGGCGTATTCGAGGGGCACTTCCACGCCGTAGAACTGCTGAAGGGCCTTGAGCATTGCAGTGCATATCGCGGAGGAGCCGGAGAGGCCCACGAGGCGTGGAATGTTCGACGTGTAGCGCACGGTGAAGTTCTTCTGGGGGAGGGGAATGGACTTCTCGCGGCAGTAGAGGAAGAAAAGCTTGGCGACGGCCTTCATGAGGCGGATGCCGCCGTAGTACCCGAAGAGCTGGATGTCGCGCAGAAGGTCATCCGGCGAGGAGAACGTGGCGTCGTCCACGTCGCCCGGCACGAAGCCGAGCTCGGGGGTCTCGTACATGACGATCTCGGCCGCGAAATTGCGGAAGGCGAACGAGATGGTCTTGCCGAAGTAGCCGTCTGACGGGTTGCCGAGAAACCCTGCGCGGGCGTATGATCGTGTGCGGATTAGCATTTTGTCTGGTCCTTCTGAAAGCTGAATGCGCATATTGTACCAATCCCCATCCCCTCGCGCAAGCGAAATCCCCGCCTGTTGATTTCGGCACGCCCGCGCATTCCTCTGCAGAGCATTTCTTCTGGTCAATCTTTCTGCCCAAATCCGCGTCAATTATGGTATAATGGACTGCATGAATTTTCGCATTGCCATACCATACTCGCAGAACGAGGTCTTCCAGCACTTCGGAAAGAGCTCGCAGTTCAAGATCTACACCGTGGCGAACGGCGCGGTGGCGGCCGCCGAGGTGCTGGACACCGCCGGTGTGGGCCACGAGGATCTGGCTCTTTGGCTTGTACAGCATTCAGTGGAGGCCGTGGTGTGCGGCGGCATCGGGCCGGGCGCGCAGGGCGCCCTTGCTGCCGCCGGCATAGCGGTGTTCGCGGGCGTGGATGGCGCGGCCGACGAGGCGGCGCGCAGGCTCGTCGCGGGCGAGCTCGCGCCGGTGGGCGCGGCGACTTGCCGGGGGCATGGAGGCGGCTCCTGCCAGCATTGTTCAAAGAGCGGCTCCTGCGGCTGCCACTGAGGCCTCTTCGCCGTGCTCGAGGTCCGCAACATATCCTTCTCCTGGGGGCGCACGCGACTTCTTGACGACGTGTCGTTCGCCGTCGCGCCGGGCGAGGTCGCGGTGATCGCCGGGGCGAACGGAGCCGGCAAGACTTCGCTCATGAAGGTGATGGCCGGTCTCTGCATGCCGTCGGGCGGAACCGTGGCGGCGGACGGCGTGGACATCTTCGCGAACCCGCTGCGCTACCGCCGCATGATTGGATACCTGCCGGAGAACGCCCCGGCCGACCCCGACATGACAGTGCGCGCCTACCTGCGCTACCGCGCGAACCTGCGCGGCGAGATGTCGAAGAAGATCCGCCACCGCGTGGCGGAGGCGATCGATCTCTGCGGACTCGACGAGCATGCAGGCGAATTCATAGGCTCGCTCTCGTTCGGCCTGAGAAAGCGTGTGGCGCTTGCGGACGCTCTTCTGCTGCGTCCGCGCTTTCTGCTGCTGGACGATCTTCTAGCCGGGCTCGATCCCGTCACGCGCGGGATGTTCGGCCGTATACTCGCGGCCATATCGTCCATAGCCGCCGTGGTGGTGAGCGGGCACGAGATCGACGAGCTTGCCCGCTGGGCCACAAAGTTCTACGTGATCAAGGAGGGCCGCGCCCTCGGCGCCAAGACCGCCTCGGGCGCCAAGATGCTGCTAGGCCTCGCACCGCCTCGGGCGGAAGGGGGCGCATCATGATGCGCACAGTGCGAGTGGTGTTCGCGAGAACCTTCGGCCGTCTCGCGCCGTCTCCAACGGCCGCCGTGGCAGTGGCCGGCTTTCTCGCGCTCTCCGGCGGCTTCTTCACGCGCGCCATGATGCGCGGCGACGGCGGCGCCACGCCCGCCGCCGCGGTGTGGGCGCTTTCCGCGGTGCCGTTTCTGCCGATCCTCGCCGCGCTGGTCACCATGCGCCTGATCGCCGACGAACGCGCAAGCGGCAGGCTAGATCTCGTGCTGACCGCGCCCGTGCAGGAGCGGGACTTCGTGCTCGGAAAGTTCCTGGCCGCCTATGCCGAGACTGTGATCGCGCTTGGCTTCTATCTGCTGGTGCCGCTCATGGCGCTGAAGATGTGCGCGCCCGCGCTTGCCGACGATCTGACGTTCGCATCTTTCCTTCCGGCGGCGTTTGCGCTTCTGATGCAGGCCGCGCTCTGGTGCGCCACGGGCCTTCTGGCGAGCGCGTGCTTCCGGTACGCGGCGGCTGCGGCGTTCGCATCGCTGCTGCTGATGCTCGCCCTGCCGCACGCCATCTTCTGGGCGGCCACGGCGTGGTCGCCCGTGCTGCGTGCGAAAGTGGCGTCGATGCCGTTCGAGGCGCATGTCGTGGACATGGCGACGGGGCTGGTCTCGTTTTCGGCTCTCGCGTTCTACGCATCGCTCACGCTCTTCGCGCTGTTCGCCGCAACCAGGGCCGTCGCCTCCAAGCGCCTGCGCGGGCGCGCGGGCCGGGCTCCCCGCGCCGCCACGGCTGCGGTCGCAATGCTCGCCTTCGTCTTCGCCTGCATGGTGGTGGCCTTCGCGATGCGGCTCGACTTCTCCTTCGAGCTGCCAATGCACTCCGGCGGCGCAAGGGCGTCCGCCCGCACGTGCCAGCTGCTCGCCGAGGCGCACGGCGACATGCGCATCACCTGCTTCCTCTCCCGCCAGGCGCCGGAGTTCCGCGCCGTATCGCGCCTTCTGCGCGGCCTTGAGACAACGGCGCGTCGCGTTGGCGGCGCGCGCCTTGCGGTGGACTACGTGGACCCCAGATGGGAGCTCGGCCGAGCGCTCGACCTCGTGCGCGCCGGGGCCGAAGAGGGATCGCTCGTGTTCCGCCGCGGGAACCGCCGCATCACGCTGCCGCTGAGAGACCTCTTCCCCGCATCCACGAACGTCGCCCACGCAGTCGGCGCGGACGCGCTCTTCGCGGGAGAGTCGGTGTGCGCGTCGGCCCTGCAGCGGCTCTCCCTGCCGGCTTCGCGCGAGGTGCTGTACTGGACGACCGGCCATGGGGAGGCTTCGTTCGACTCGTACGACCCGATGTACGGCCTGAGCGACATCGCCCGCGACCTGCGCCGCGACGGATACTCCCTTGAGAAGCTGGACCTGTCGTCCGCGCCTTCTGTTCCCGGCGACTGCGCCGTCCTCGTCGTGGCGGGCGCGCGCGAGCCTTTCGCCCGCATGGAGGCGGCGCGCCTCGAAGGCTGGCTGCGCGGCGGCGGCCGTCTGCTCGTGCTGGCCGCCCCGGGGCCAAACGCCGGAGTGGGCGCGCTCCTCTCCGACATGGGCGTCAAGATACTTCCGTACACAGTGATCTCCCCGCGCACGTTCTCTGGCACCGACGTCGTGGCGCGCGACTTCGCCGAACATGCCATCACCCGTCCCCTCGCCGGCAGCACAGTGCTCTTCGAGGCGCCCGTTCCCCTGGCGCCTTCAGCCGCCGCCCAGGCCGAGGGCACGTCGTTCACAGAGCTTGTGCGCACCGACGAAGCCGCCTGGGGCGAAAGCGAGCCAGCCACGCGCCCCTGGACGCGCGATGCGACCACCGAACCCGCAGGCCCGCTTGCCATCGCCGTCGCTCTGGAGCGCGGCGCAGGCGTTGCGCGCGACGTGGCTCTCAGGCCAACACGCATCGTGGTGGTGGGCGACGCCACGTTCGTGGCGAACGGCGCCCTCGCCCAGCGCGCCAACGCAAACCGCGACGTGTTCCTGAACTCGCTCGCGTGGCTGGCCGGACTTGACGCGCTCACCGCCCCGCGCACGCCGGGCAGCACCGTTGCCACGGGCATGGACCGCGCGCGCTGGATGCGCTTCGGCGTTGCAGGCGCCGTGGTGCTGCCGCTCGTGGTGCTGGCGCTCGGGCTCGTGGCCGCTTTCAGAAGGGGGCGCCTCACATGAACAACCTTCGCGCCACTGTCTTCCTCTGCGCGGGAATCGCCGTCATTTCGTGCGCACTATACGTTCTCTCCTTCCGCGCTCGCGCCGTTGCCACGGCCACAACGCGCAATTCGCTGTGCACCTTTGCGCTGGACGACGTGAAGTCGTTCGACGTGGTGCGCGGCGGAACGAACCTGGTGGCCCTCACGCGCGGCGACGACGGCGCATGGCGCATCATCGCCCCCTACGCGGCGCCGGCCGACGAGGCCGTCGTGCGCAGGCTCGTGGACGCCGTGACACTGCTCCCCCTCGGCGACATGCGCACGGAGGAGGAGCTTGCGGCCCTGCACGAGGACCTTGCCGACTTCGGCCTGGCAGGCGACGTGCGCGCCACCGTGACGCTGCGCTCGAACAGCTCGGCGGTCAGCATATCGTTCGGCGCGCCCACCGCCTCAGGCAAGGAGGTGTACGCGCGCACATCGGGCCTGCGCAACGTGTTCACCGTGGCAAACGCGGCGTTCGACGCCGTGCCGCTGGACGCCGACGGCTTCAGAAGGCGCGCGCTCGTGGCGAGCGACGCGAAGGACGTAACGGGAATCGACCTGCGTGTGCCGGAGTCTCCGTTCGTGAAGCTCGTGCGCGGCGCAGGCGGCTGGAGGCTTGCGGCGCCAGTGGAGGCGCCGGCCGACGCCGCGGCCGTGGAGAAGCTCGTGGCGGGCCTCGCGGAGGCGAAGGTGGCCGAATTCGTGCTGCCGAGCGCCTCGAATCCCCCTCCGGGCGGAGAGTCGGCGATCAAGCCTTCGGCGCTTGCGCCGTACGGGCTTTCCTCCGATGCCGGCTTCGCCGTGACGGTGCGCGCCGCTTCTGGCGCGGCCGAGCAGATCGTTTTCGGCGCGCACAGGGGCACGAACCTCGTCTACGCGCTTGTGCAGAACGGGACGGCGGTGGTGGCGGTTGACGCGGCTCTCGCGGAGCTGTGCCGCGCCGGTGGCGCGTCGTTCCGCGACTCGCGCGTGTTCCCGATCGGCGCAGGCGAGCGCCTCGCCTCGGTTTCGCTGACCGCCGGCTCTCTGGTGTATGTGCTTGCGCAGGGCACGAACGGCGTTTGGAGGCTTGAGGCGCCGGTGGTGGCGCAGGCGGATCCAGCGGCTGCTGCGGCGATGGTGGACCGCGTGCTTCGGATGCGCCGCAGCGACGTGCCCGACTCTCCGCCTGATAAGGACGGCGTGAGGGTCTCCGTGGCGACTTCCGCAGGCGTGCAGCCTGGCGTGGTGGTGCCGGCCGCCTTCTTCGAGGGATGCGGCGCGTTCGCGGATCTCCGCTCGAAGACGCTTCTTGCGCTTGATCCGGCGTCCGTAAGGCGCATATCCGTGACGCCGAAGGGTGCAGCAGGAATCACGGTGGCGCCTTCGGCGGACAGGTCGAAGTGGAACATCGAGGGCGGTCCGCCGGCCACGGTGTCGGTTGACGCCGTCAAGAAGCTGCTCACCGCCCTGACGCGCGTCGACGCAGCTGCGGTCGAGACCGTTGCCGCGACCCCGGACGACCTGAGGCGCTGCGGCCTGGACGTGCCTGAGCTGACGATCGCGATCGACTTCGAGCAGGCGGACTCCACGCGCCGCAATCTCCTTCTTGGCGGGGTTGCCGCCGGTGGTGGCCGTTATGCCACTGTTGGCGGCGCAGATGCCGTGTTCATCCTCTCACGCGCCGTGGTGCAGGAGCTTACCGTGAAGATTGCGGAGTAAGGCTTCGCCCGGGCTTCTCGCGCCGCCGTTTCGCGTGAATGCTTTTGCGCTTTCACTTTGCCCTGTTTTATGGGATAATCTACGCGCTTTTTTCAGAGGAGTACTCTCATAGATGGCAATGATAGACATGCTTTGCGCGATTTCGCCGCTCGACGGGCGCTACGGGTCCAAGACCGAGGACCTGCGTGGCGTCTTTTCCGAGTATGGTCTCGTGAAGCGGCGCGTGATGGTTGAATGCGCGTGGCTGGCGGCTCTCTGCGCTCATCCGGGAATACCGGAGTGCCCCGCGCTTTCCGACGAAGAGGCCGCGCTTCTGCTAGCTCTTGGCGAGGGTTTCTCGCTTGACGACGCGCAGAGGGTTAAGGAAATCGAGAAGACCACAAACCACGACGTCAAGGCCGTGGAGTATTTCATCAAGGAGAAGATCAAGGGCACTTCGCTTGAGGGGCGCGGCGAGTTCGTGCACTTCGCCTGCACGAGCGAGGACGTCAACAACATGAGCCACGCGCTCATGCTGCGCGACGGCCTAAAGGTGTTGCGTGCCGCGCAGAACGAGGTGGCCGAGAAGGTGGCCGGGATGGCGCGCGCATTCGCTTCGGTGCCCATGCTCGCCCACACGCACGGCCAGCCCGCTTCGCCTACGACGATAGGCAAGGAGCTTGCGGTTGTCGCGGCGCGCCTCAGGCGCCAGCAGGACGAAATCGACCGCATCGTGCTGCCTGCCAAGATGAACGGCGCCGTCGGCAACTTCAACGCGCATCTCGCCGCCTATCCCGACGTGGACTGGGAGGCGCTAGCCCGCGGCGTGATCGAGGGCTTCGGCCTCAGGCAGAACAGGCTCACGATCCAGATCGAGCCGCACGACGGCATGGCCGAGCTCTTCGACGCGCTGCAGCGGTGGAACACCGTGCTTCTCGACTTCGACCGCGACGTGTGGACGTACGTCTCGATGGGCTACTTCAAGCAGAAGACGGTGAAGGGCGAGATTGGCTCCTCGACGATGCCGCACAAGGTCAATCCCATCGACTTCGAGAATTCGGAGGGGAACCTGGGGCTCGCCAACGCCGTGTTCGCGTTCCTCGCGCGGAAGCTGCCCGTCTCGCGCATGCAGCGCGACCTCACGGATTCGACGGTGCTGCGCAACATGGGCGTAGCCTTCGGGTATTCGCTCGTGGCCGCGAAGTCGACGCTGAAGGGCCTTGGCAAGCTTGAGCTGAACGAGGCGCGCCTTGCGGAGGATCTAGACCGCAACTGGGAGGTGCTTGCCGAGCCGATCCAGACCGTGATGCGCAAGGTCGGCATGGCCAATCCGTACGAGAGGCTGAAAGAGCTTACGCGCGGCCGCCGGGTGACGGCCGAGATCATGAAGGAGTTCGTGGAGGGGCTGGAGCTGCCCCAGGCCGACAAGGCGCGACTCCTCGAAATGACGCCTGCGACTTACGTGGGCATGGCGGAACGACTCGCCATGCTCGTTTAAGAAAAAACAAGGAAGGACACAAACAATGAAGTTCATGATGATTGCGGCCGCCGCCCTTTGCGTGGCTTTCGCGGGCTGCACCAAGGAAGAGACCCCGGCGCCCAAGGCTCCTGAGGCCAAGCCCGCCGCTGAGCAGGTCAAGAAGGCTGCCGACACGGCTGCCAAGGCTGCAACCGACGCCGCCAAGGCTGCTACCGACGCCGCCAAGAAGGCTGCTCCTGAGGCGCCCAAGGCCAAGTAATTACCCGCTGCAACAGCAGCTATCCAGCGGACGCGTCCCACCCGGGCGCGCCCGTTTTTTCGCGCTGTCGCCACGTAGCGGCTGTTGGAGGTTCCCCAATTTTTCGGGCACGAAAATGGGAACACCCCTGTAAACAAAGGGAGAAATGGCGATTTTCATTTTGCGTCAAGTGAAAATCCGGCTGCGGGAACGCGGAGGCGTTTCCGTGCCGGAGGCGAAAATGGCGTGATTTCCGTCTGCCGTCACCCCGTGTTCAGCCCGAAGAACGCGAAGAGCGACGCCTCGTCGCTCTTCTCGGCTTCTCCAGGATCGAATCCTCGCCATCTGCGGCCTCTTTTCAGGATGTCGCTCGCGCCGTCCGCGATCGCGTAGAAGTGGAACTCGGGCACCTCGTGTATCCTGAACGACATGCGCGCGACGCTCCTCGCGACGACCATGTGCAGGAGCCTGCCGGGGATGTCGGGGAGCCGCACGGGCACGACGCCGAACTCCACCGTCACGCGACGCTCCTTCCCGTGGTGGTCGAACGTCACGACCTCCCTGTAGCGCATCCGGCACTGCCAGGCGA
>JAFXIL010000095.1 GCA_017563185.1 Kiritimatiellia bacterium
GCCGCGCCGCGCGTTCAGGTCGAGCACTGCGCCGTTCTGCAGCCTGCAGCCGTAGAAGCCGTCCGCCACTGGCTTGAACCTACCATAGACGTTCATCGCGCCCACGCCCGCGTTGTCGTCGCCCTCGTACAGCGCCTCGTATCCGCCGACGTTGAGCGTGCAGGCGTCATTGATGTTCATCGCGCAGTTCATGCGCATGTTCGCAGTTCTTGCCTCGACGGTGCCCTTGTAGTTCAGCGGCCTGAACGTTCCGCCCGTGACGGCGAAGGTGCCGTTGGAGATTGAAGTCACACTCGTTGCTGCGTCCACGTCCGAACCCAGAAGCATTATGGTCGAGTCCGCAAGATTCACGGACAGCGTGTGTTCGCCAAGATCAAGCAGATGTCCGCTCCACAGGCGCAGATTTCCGTTCCCGACAGTCTGAAGCGAGGAATCGGAAAGCAGCCTTGTGTTGCCGAAGATGGCTCCGCCAGTATATCTGCCGAGGCCTTCCGAGAACGCCGACGATATCGTGCCGCCGTCGAGGACGATCTTGTACACGGTGAACCACACCTGCCCTCCGAGCTCCAGCGTGGCGTTGCGCACGAGGATCCGGCTTCCGCTCACGCCGAACGTCGTCTGCTGCGTGGCGTTGAGAGACGCGCTCGCCACGCCGCCGAGCAGTTCGTTGCCGCCTGTGTAGGTCTGTCCCTTCGCGGAGGTGTATTTGGCCGCGCCGTCCTTGACGAACTTGACGTTGCCGGAGATGAGCACCTTCGTGTTGACGGTGTCTTCTGTCGCGAATACGCAAAACTCGCTTGGATCGCCCTCGACTTCGTTCTTGATCGTCACGGTGCTATTCGAATTAAGCCCGCCGACCGTGAGATTGTGGCCGTTCATGTCCACCTCCGTGTTGTCCACGAACGGCGGATGCGCGCCGATGCCGCTCCAGTCGCAGTCCGCCTCAAGCGAGCAGCTTCCGATGGTCAGCTGTTTGCACGTCAGCGTCTGCCCGGCTGGCACGTTGAACGTAGTGGCGCCTGTCACGGTGATCGTGGTGAACACGCTCGGCACGGCGCCTTCAAGCACTTCGTCGCGATAGTTCCAGCACGTCCAGTTGAGCGGATCGTTCACCGTCGCGCGCTGGCCACCACCCGTCCACACCGCCGTGATCGGCTCGTTTGCGGGGGGCGCCTTGTACACAAGCCTCGTGTTGTCGTCGGCGAACTCCACAGTGCCGCGGGAGGCCGACGCGACTGCCCCTACCGCCACTCCTTCCGGAAAGACTATTCCGTCCGTCGCCATGAGGAACGTCTGGCCGTTCTCGAAAATGGCGGGGCCGTCCTGCTCGAACGCAATCGACGCGCCTCGCCCGAACGTGACGGCACCGGGAATCACAACGCCCGCGGGCATCGTCAGGGCAACGCCATCTCCCACCTGCAGGGCGCCGAGCTTCGCCATGTTCTTCAGCTCCGGCATGGCGTACGCGAACGTCGCCGCGGCCCTGCCGTCGCCTCGCCCGCAGTCCAGCGTGAGCGAATCTGCCTGCGGCGCAACGTCGAAGGTGAGCACGGGATTGGCGCCGATGATGGAGAATACGGGATTGCCGAACTTGCCCGACCCCATCTGCATGCTCCAGGCGAGGCTGCCGTCGAGCGGACGAAATGGAAGCGCATAGATGTTGTACGCCGCGTAGCCGCCGCCGTTATAGCTCGTGGGAGCAGTCTGGTAGTTCGCCGACGACGTGAACGCGCCCTCCGCGGTGAAGTACTGATTCGGCCATGCGAGCGACCACTGCATGCGCAGCGTGTTGCCCGCCACGTCGCCGCCGCCCGGCGCAAAATCGCAGAGTATCGCGTCCCCGCCGCTTCTGCCGCGAAGGTCGATTTTGAGATCGGTAACGTTTCCATCTCCGTCCGTCGTGACGATGTGCTCCCACGAGGACATGGTGCGGGCGTATAGCCCCCACGAGCCCAGCCCCTTCACGCTGATGTACATGTCGCGCAGGTCTTCGAGCGTGCATCCGGCGAAGACCGTTCTGCTTGAGGAGGGAAGGTAGGCGCCGCCGCTTGCGTCGCGGTAGATGGGCGCGTCCTCCCACACCTCGACGGACGCGATGCTCAACGGCCAGTCGGCCGTGCCGCCCGCGCCGAGCAGGAATCCGTCGCCCGTGAACTGCGTGCGGACGTCGGTCTTGTTCAGAAGCGACACGCAGCGGTATCCGTTAAGCGTGGAGGACGTCGCATCCGGACCGAAATGCGCCGTGAATGAATGCCACACATCGGAGGAGACGAGGCGGAATTCCTTCATCCCATTACTTTTCTGCGCGCCGCCGTTGCCCACGGTGTTCTGGTTCTCCTCGAAGGACGTTCCGAACAGATTTTCGGCGCCCTGTATGATGTTGTTTCCGGCAATGAACCACAGTCCGCCGCCATTGTCCATATTCGCGGAGACGAGCGCGCGCAGTTTTCCGGCGGAGGCGGCCGGCGAGAGGAAGCGGATGCGCAGCATCCAGCTCTTGTCGCGCACGATGCCGGCGGGGAGAGGGATCTTCAGGTGCGCGCCTGTGGGAATCGCGAGCGCCCAGTCGCCTTCGGGAAGCCCCGCGCTCACCACCGAGATCGGGCCGAGCGTGCCGTCCGTCACTTCGGTCGAGGACGCCGTGCCCGTGCACGGAATCGCCGCAAGGCCGCCTACCGTCGGCGCTAGAATGGCCGCGCTTTCGGGGTTCGCGGGATCGTATGCGTCGAAATCCCACTTAGCCACAAGCCCGGCCGCGGCCGCGCCGGCCGCCATGGCCGCCGCAAACATCGCCATCAGTTTCTTCGTCATCGCATTTGCTCCTTTCTAGGTACACAGCACTGCTAGACACGGCATCTGCCTTGCGGGCAAAAACCGTTTCGCATATTGACATGTCTGGAATTATATCACCCCCCCCCCCGAAATTTCAAGCACATTTTGCAATTATGTTATATTTTTCACCGCAATGCCTTAATCTCATTCCCCGCGCGCCCATTCGCCCAGCGCGCGCGCAAGGGATGTGTAGCGCTTGAAGAGGACGTCGTACTCCGCACGCGCGGCCGGACCAGGCTCATGCCCGTCACACGAACCGGCAAAGGCGTCCACAACGTCGAAATCCTTCCATAGTCCGCACCCGACGCCGGCAACGACCGCCGCGCCCAGCGCAGCCGCCTGCTGGCCGATCGCCGCGCGCGCCACCTTGAGTCCATACACGTCGGCATATATCTGCCGCCATAGCGGCGCCTTCGCGCCGCCGCCAACGAGAACTAGCGGCTCTGCGACGGGCACCAGGCGGCGCAGCTCCTCCAGCGCCTGCCTGAGGCCGAACGCCACGCCTTCCATCACGGCGCGCACCATGTCGGCGCGCGTGTGGCGCAGGTCCAGGTTGGCGAACGCGCCGCGCATGGCGGGCGTCACGTCGAGCGAACTGCCGCCGGCGAGCGTCGGGTTGAAGAAGAGCCCGTGCGCGCCGATTCCGCTCTCCTCCGCAAGGCGGTCCATCTCTGCGTATGGATTCTCCGCGCCCGGGAACAGGATGTCGCGCAGCCAAGTGTGGCTTGTGCCGGCCGAGAAAATGGCGAGCGCGCTCGCGTACTGGCCTGGTACAACGTGGTCGAAGACGTACGGCTTCGTGCGCGCGTCGATGACGGGTTCGGCGCTCGATATCGCGATCCAGCTCGACGAGCCGAGCGAGTTGTACGCACGACCTTCCTTGTATGCGCCAGCGCCGAGCGCCATGCAGCTGTTGTCCACTCCGCCTGCTACCACCTGCACCGTCTGCGGCAGGCCGAGCTCCGCGGCGGCGGCGGCGGTGAGCGTGCCGAGAACGCGCGTGGAGGGAACGATCTCGGGGAATATTCCGTGGGGAAGTCCCGTGGCGGCGACTAGATCTGGCGCGTAGCGGCGCGCGCGCAGGTCATAGACGCCCGAGCCGCTCGCGTAGGAGTTGTCGGTGGCGCGAACGCCAGTGAGGCGGAAGTTTATGTAGTCCTTCGTGCCGAGTATCGTGGCGGCGCGCTCGAACCACTCCGGCTCGTGCGCACGGAACCACATCAGCTTGAATGCGGAGTAGAGCCCGGGCGGGAAGCCGCAGCCCGTGCGCTCGTACCACGCGTCGGCGCTCTCGCCGAGCGTGGCGAAGAACGCCTCCGCCTCGGCGCCTGCGCGCGAGTCGCTCCAGATGGGCACGCGCGCGCGCAGAAGGCGTCCCTCGGCGTCGAGCGGCACAACGCCGAGCGAGTGGCCGGAGATACCGATCGCGCGGATGCCGGCGATCTGGGCCGGCGATAGCTTCGCAAGGAGAGCGCGAGTCGAGTCCACGGTGGCGCGCCACCAGTCCGCCGGCGACTGCTCGTGGAAACCGCTCTGCGGATAGAACGTCTCGTAAGCGGCAAACCCGGAATCTACGCAGCGCCCGTCGGATGCGAAAAGCGCAGCCTTTATTCCGCCCGTGCCGAAGTCGTACGCCAGCACGCCGCCGGCCGCTACATTCTCTGACATGTTCTTGACTTTCTGAAGTTTCAAGATTTCGAAGTTGCTGGGATCAGCAGCGGCTCTTGGCGAACGCTTCGATCGCGAAGTCGATGTCTTCAGGCGTGTGGGCGGCCGACATCTGCGTGCGGATTCTCGCCTTGCCCATCGGCACGACTGGGTAGAAGAATCCTGTCGCATAGACTCCGTTCTCGTATAGGTTCTCGCTCATCTTCACCGCGACAGCCGCATCGCCCAGCATCACGGGCACGATGGGGTGATGGCCAGGCACGAGGTCGAAGCCGAGCGCGCTCATTCCCTCGCGGAAGCGCTTCGCGTTGGCGTTCAGCTGCGCGCGCAGCTCGGGACGCGTCTTCACGAGCTCGATCGCCTTCATGGAAGCCGCCGCCACGGGAGGCGGAACGGCGTTCGAGAAGAGGTAGGGCCTCGCCTTCTGGCGCAGGATGTCCACGATCTCCTGACGCGCGGCGATGTAGCCGCCCGAAGCGCCGCCGAGAGCCTTGCCGAAGGTGCCCGAGATGATGTCCACGCGTCCAGCAACGCCGCAATCCTCAACCGATCCCGCGCCGGTCGCGCCCAGCACGCCAACGGCGTGCGAGTCGTCCACCATCACGAGGGCCTCGTACTTGTCGGCGAGGTCGCAGATGCCCTTCAGGGGCGCGATTATGCCGTCCATCGAGAACACGCCGTCCGTCACGATCAGCTTGTACTTTGCGCCTGCCTCGTCTGCGGCCTGCAGCTGCTTCTCGAGATCGGCCATGTCGCCGTTCGCGTAGCGGAAGCGCTTCGCCTTGCAGAGGCGCACGCCGTCGATGATCGAGGCGTGGTTGAGCGCGTCGGAGATTATCGCGTCTTCAGGCCCAAGAAGCGCCTCGAACACGCCGCCGTTCGCGTCGAAGCACGAGCCGAAGAGGATGCAGTCGTCCGTCTTCACGAAGTCGGCCACCATGCGCTCGAGCTCGCGGTGGAGAGTGTCGGTGCCGCAGATGAAGCGTACGGACCCCATTCCGTATCCGTACTTGGCGGTCGCTTCGCGCGACGCCTCGATGATCTCGGGATGGTTCGCGAGGCCGAGGTAGTTGTTCGCGCACATGTTGAGAAGCTTTGTGCCGTTCTCCAGCACCACGCGCGCGCCCTGCGGGGTGGCGATGATCTTCTCGTTCTTGTAGAGGCTCTTCGCCTTGAGGTCGGCGATCGTCTCCTGCAGATGAGTTTTGAATTTTGCGTACATGGGGGCCTTCAGTTTCGGGTTTCGAGTTTCTGGTTTCGAGTTTCGGGTTTCTGGTTGCGGGTTTCGAGTCGGTCATTCCCAGTCGAGGATCACCTTGCCAGACTTTCCTGAGATCATGGCCTCGAAGCCCTTCTCGTAGTCTGTGTACTTGAAGCGGTGCGTGATTACCGGGGCGATGTCGAGCCCGCCCTGGATCATCGCGCCCATCTTGTACCAGGTCTCGAACATCTCGCGCCCGTAGATGCCCTTTATCTTGAGGCCCTTCCACACGATGTGGTTCCAGTTGACCTTCGTGTCGGGGCCGTGGATGCCGAGCAGCGCGATGCGTCCGCCGGTGTTCATCGTCTCGATCATCTGGTGGAGGCAGGGCCCTGCGCCCGACATCTCAAGGCCCACGTCGAAGCCCTCCACCATGCCAAGCTCGTGCATCACGTCTTCGAGCTCCTCCCGCTTGGCGTTCACGGTGCGCGTGGCGCCAAGGCGCTTGGCGAGGTTGAGGCGGTAGTCGTTCACGTCCACAACCACCACGTTCCTCGCGCCCACGAACTTGGAGATTCCGGCGGCCATGATTCCGATCGGACCCGCCCCGGTGATCAGAACGTCCTCGCCAACCATGTTGAAGCTGAGCGCCGTGTGGGTGGCGTTGCCGAACGGATCGAAGATGGCGTAGAGCTCGTCGTCGATCGAGGGGGCGCAGTGCCACACGTTGGTCTCGGGGATGCAGAGATACTCGGCGAAAGCGCCGTCGCGGTTCACGCCCACGCCCTTCGTCTCGCGGCAGAGGTGGCGCTGGCCGGCGCGGCAGTTGCGGCAGTGCCCGCACACGATGTGCCCTTCGCCGCTGACGCGCTCGCCCACCTTGACGCTCTTCACGTTCGAGCCGACGTCAACGACCTCGCCCACGTACTCGTGGCCGATCGTGAGCGGCGGGCGTATCTCCTCCTCCGCCCAGGCGTTCCATTCGTAGATGTGCACGTCGGTGCCGCAGATGGCGGTCTTCTTGATCTTGATGAGGACGTCGTTGATGCCCATTTCGGGCATGGGCTTCTCAACAAGCTCCACGCCCTTGCCAGGCCCGGTCTTCACTATCGCCTTCATTTGAAATTCCTTTTTGAGGTCGTAAAAGACGGCGTTTATTCTATCACAAACCGCCTTTTGCCCTCAAGGAGAAATTCCGCCCAACAACTGCAACGTGATGATTCCGTGACACGCAAGCCGCGATTTTTGATATAATCTCAGGCATGAACTTCAAGCAATCTCTCATCGTTGCCCTTCCGGCGCTCATGTGCGGAGCGCTGCTGGGCTTTCTTGCCGCTCCAACCACGGCCCCCGCCCCCATCGAGGAAGAGACCGCAGAGACCGCAGAGGCGCCGAAGCCCGCGCGCCAGGCAAAGCCCGCTACCGACGACGCGGCGCTCAACCGCCTGCGCCAGCGCGTCAAGGAGCTCGAACGCCAGCTCGCCGCGCGCAGCACCGAGACGGCCGAGCCCATTGAACCCGGCACGAACCGCCCGCCTGAAGTCGCGCGGCGCGAGGGACCTCCCGACTTCCGCAGCCGCATGGAAGACATGCGCGTGAACGATCCCGAGCGCTACACGCAGATGACGAACCGCTTCGCCTCGTGGCGCGCGAGCCACATCCAGCGCGTGCAGGACCGCCTCAACCTTCTCGCGTCGATGGACACTTCGCGCATGTCGCCCAAGCAGCGCGAGGACCACCTCCGCTATCAAGAGCTCGTGGCGCGCCAGACGGAGCTTGGCGACCAGCTGCGCCCCGGCGGAGCCGAGCTCTCAGGCGACGAGCGCCGCCAGATGCACCAGCAGCTTCAGCAGATATCCCACGAGCTAAACCGCCTAGGCGACGTCGAGCGCAACACGCTGCTGCAGCAGACGGCCCTCTCCTTCGGACTGAAGGGGAAGAACGCAGCTGAAGCCGTCGAGACGATCAAGGCCGTCTACCAGGCCACCGAGAGCGGCTGGGGCGGACCCGGCGGAGGCCGTGGCCCCGGTGGCCCCGGTGGCGGTCGCGGAGGCCGTGGTGGCGGCTTCCGCGGCGGCGGGCGTGGCGGACGCTAAGCCCGCTAGAACTCTAGCGCGGCGTACATCTTCGCAAGGAACTCCTCATACGAGAGACGTTCCTGCAGCATCGTGTCGCGGTCGCGCACGGTGAACTTGCCGTCCTTGGGCGATTCGGGATCCACGGTGATGCACCACGGAGTGCCCGCCTCGTCCTGGCGGCGGTAGCGGCGGCCGATCTGCCCGCTCTCGTCCCAGAACACGTTCACCTTCTTGCGAAGCTTCATGAAGATGTCCTTGGCCATCTTGTAGCTCGCCTCGTCCTTCTTCACGAGCGGGAAAACGCCCACCTTCACTGGCGCCACCTTCGGGTTGAAGTGCAGCACCGTGCGCACGTCCTCCTTGCCCTTGTCGTCCGTGAGCTTCTGCTCTTCGTACGCCTCGCAGAGAAGCGCAAGCATGAGACGGTCCACTCCGGCGGAAGGCTCGATCACGTGCGGCACGTACTTGCCGTCGAAGAGGTTGAGGCAGAACTTCTCGGCGGCGATTGGATCCTTGCCGCGCGCCACCCAGTCCTTCTGCACCTTCTCGATGAACGCCTTGCGCGCAGCGTCGTCGAGCTTCTTGGCGGCCTGTTTGAGGGGATCGTCGAACACCATCTGGCTCTCGCCTGAGTGCTTCTGGTGCTGCGTGAGGTCGAAGTCGCTGCGCGCGGCGATTCCCTCGAGCTCCTGGCGGCCGAACGGGAAGTCGTACTCGATGTCCACGCATGCGCGGGCGTAGTGGGCAAGCTCGTCCGGCTTCTGCCAGTACTCGACGAAGCGCTCGGGCGGCAGACCTACGGCCGTGAGGAACTTCTTGCGCTGCTCAACCCAGTACTTGTGCCACACCTCCCAGCCCCAGTCATCCTGCACCTCGCCATCGAGGTCGGGATTGTCGGCAAGCGTCACCACGTGGCCGTGGAGGATCTCAACCGCCTCGTCCGGACGGATGAAGAACTCAAGCTCCATCTGCTCGAACTCGCGGCTGCGGAACGTGTAGTTGCGCGGCGTCACCTCGTTGCGGAAGCTCTTGCCCATCTGCGCGATGCCGAACGGCACGGACTGGCGGCTAGTGGACAGGACGTTCTGGAACTGCGCGAAGATGGCCTGCGCCGTCTCGGGACGCAGATATGCGACGTTCGACGGGTCGTCGATCGGGCCGACTACCGTCTTGAACATGAGGTTGAAAGGCTTGGGCTCCGTCATTTCGCCGCCGCAGTGCGGGCAGGAGAGAGCATACGCGGGATTGATGGCCGCCGCCTTCTTGCCGAGCTCCGCGCGGATGTCGTCGATCTGGTCGGCTCGCATAAGCTTCTTGCACTGCTTGCACATCGTCATCGGGTCGGCGAACGTGTCGAGGTGGCCGCTCGCCTTCCAGATCTTCGGGTGCATGATGATCGTCGCGTCAAGTCCAGCGACGTCGGTGCGGCCGCGAACGGTGAACTGCCACCACGCCTGCTTCACGTTGTTCTTGAGCTCGCATCCGAGCGGACCGTAGTCCCAGAACCCCGGCATGCCACCGTATATCTCGGACGAATGATAGATGAATCCGCGGCGCTTGCACAGCGCGGCCAGCGGATCGAGCGACGATTTGTTCTCTTCTGCCATTTCTGCTTTTCCTTGGTTTTGCGGCAACGGCTGGATTGCCGCCCCGCGTTGAGTTGGAATATTATATCACAAACTGCCACTCCATGGCAATTCGCACGTCGCGGTCGCAGCTGTCACGGAATAAAAAAAGCTTCTCCCATGCTTTACGGGAGAAACTACATAATTGGCTCGGGCGGCTGGATTCGAACCAGCGACCAATTGATTAACAGTCAACTGCGCTACCACTGCGCCACGCCCGAATCTGGTGGTCGAAAACGGAGAATAGTATATCATCTTCCGCCAACAAGTGCAAGCGCGAATTTCAACTTTCTGAAATCGCGTCTTGCACGGCGCGGAAAGGCGCGCAAATCAGTAGATGAAAAGCATCTCGCGGTACTTTGGCAGAGGCCAGCGCGCATCGTCCACAAGGTACTCTAGCGCATCCACCGTGTGCCGCAGATCGGCCATCGTCGCCAGCAGGTCTTCGTGGCGGCCCTTCGCGAGGGCGCGGTCGAGGCGCTCGCACTTGACGTGCAGGTCGTCAAGGCCCGCGCCGAGCTTGAGCGAGAGCGCCTTGAGGCCGGTCACGCCCACTTTGAGGCCGTCCTTCTTCGCAAGAGAGATCGCCGTGGCGAGCTTGGAGAATTCGTCCGCCACCACGGGGCGTATCATCGAACGCGCAATCTCGAGCGCCACCGCGCCTTCGATGCGCAGGCGGCGATGGTAGTCCTCAAGCGCGATCTCGTAGCGGCTCTCCAGCTCTCCGCGCGTCAAGACGCCGTACTTCTCGAAGAGCGCCTGGTTGGCGGGAAGCCTGAATGGCGATATCGCGGCGGGGGTGGACGGCAGGTTCGGCAGGCCGCGCGCGGCCGCCTCCTTCTGCCACTCGGCGGAATAGCCGTCGCCCGCGAAGAGCACGCGCTTGTGGGCGCGGATGAGCCGCTGCAGAAGCTTCTGCAGATTGGCGTTGAAGTCGCCGGGCATGGCGTCGAGCTTGTCGGAAAGCGCGTCCAGCGACTCCGCCACGATCGTGTTGAGCACCATCTGGTTCTGCGCGCAGTTCTGGGACGAGCCGGGCGCGCGGAACTCGAACTTGTTGCCCGTGAACGCGAAAGGCGACGTGCGGTTGCGGTCCGTCGTGTCGCGCGGCAGAGGCGGCAGAGTGTCCACGCCGATCTTCATCTTCGTGCGCCCGCGCGCCGACCAGGACGTGCCGGTCTCGATCGCCTTCATGACGGCGCTTAGCTCGTCGCCGAGGAAGATCGAGAGGATTGCAGGCGGCGCCTCGTTCCCGCCGAGACGATGGTCGTTGCCTGCGCCGGCAGTCGAGGCGCGCAGAAGGTCCGCGTGCAGGTCGATCGCCCTTATCACCGCTAGAAGCACGGTGAGGAATATCGCGTTCTCCTTGGGATTGGAGCCGGGCTCGAGGAGGTTGCGCCCGTTGTAGGCGATGGACCAGTTGCAGTGCTTGCCGCTGCCGTTCACGCCGGAGAACGGCTTCTCGTGGAGAAGGCACTCGAGGCCGTTGCGCTCGGCCGTCTGGCGCAGCACCTCCATGATGAGCATGTTGTGGTCCACGGCGAGGTTGAGGTCCTCGAAGATCGGCGCGAGCTCGAACTGGGCGGGCGCCACCTCGTTGTGGCGCGTCTTCGCCGGGATGCCGAGCTTCCACAGCTGCGTCTCGACTTCGTTCATGAACTTGAGGATACGCGGGCGTATCGCGCCGTAGTAGTGGTCCTCAAGCTGCTGGTGCTTCGCAGGCGCGGCGCCGAACACGGTGCGGCCGGTCTGGAGAAGGTCCGGACGCTGCAGGTAGAATCCGCGGTCGATCAGGAAGTACTCCTGCTCCGCTCCAAGCGTCACGGAGACGCGCGACTCGGGCTGGCCGAAATGCGCCATCAGCCGCTTCAGCGCCTTGCCGAGCGCCTGTATGGACCTAAGAAGAGGCGTCTTCGAGTCGAGCGCCTCGCCGGTGTGCGCGCAGAACGCAGTGGGGATGCAGAGAGTGGCGCCGCCAGAGTAGCGCTTGATGAACGCGGGGCTCGTGGGATCCCACGCCGTGTAGCCGCGGGCCTCGAACGTCGAGCGCAGCCCGCCAGAGGGAAACGACGACGCGTCCGCCTCGCCGCCGATGAGGTTCTTGCCGCTGAACGCCTGGATTGCACGCGCCGTTCCCGCAGGCTCGATGAAGCTGTTGTGCTTCTCGGCCGTGCCGCCCGTGAGCGGCTGGAACCAGTGCGTGAAGTGCGTCGCGCCGCGAGAGAGCGCCCACTCCTTCATCGCATGCGCCACGTCGGCCGCGATCGACGGATCGAGAGGCTTGCCCTCGTTCACCGTGGCCAGGAGCTTGGCGGCGGCGGACTTCGGGAGAAACGCGCGTATCTCCTTCTCGCCGAAGACGTCCTCGCCGTACGTCTCGAGCGAGGTGTCGGGCGGCAGATTGGCGCTCGGCGCGTCCGGCGTTCGCCCGGCGATCACGTTTATCGCATGCGTGCGGTTGTTGGCGTTCATGGTCTTAACCCCTTGTCAATGTTGTTGTTTTCATCTGCGGGCGAAGAGTCCTGTGCGCCATTCGCCGATGAGCCTGCTGGAGGCCTCCTCGAATCCAAGCGCCTCGTAGGCGCCCTTCACCTCGTGGTAGATCTCGTCGAGGATTCCCGAAAGGATCAGCTTTCCGCCGGGCGCAACGAGCGGCGCGATCTCGCCCGCAAAGCGCACGAGCACCGGACCGAGCACGTTAGCCGCCACCACGTCGAACGAGCGCTCGCCTGTGCGCTTCACGCCGGGAAGCGTGGAGAGATTGCACAGGTCGCCGCGCACGAAGCGGAGCCCAAGCGAGTTGCGCACCGCGTTCTCGTTCGCGTTCGCGACGGCGTCTGGGTCGATGTCGAACCCAGCCACGTCGCGGAATCCCTCAAGAGCCGCCGCGATGGCGAGGATTCCAGAACCGCAGCCAACGTCTAGGAAGGACCGGTCGGGATTCTCCACGGCAAGGGCGTCCACGTACTCTAGGCACGCGCGCGTTGTGGCATGCTGCCCGGTGCCGAATGCCATTCCCGGATCGAGCACAAGGGCGCGCAGCTCTGGATGCGCGGCGTTCGCATCGGAGGCGAGGAAGGCGTCGAGCTCCCATTCGGGCACCAGGGCGAGGCGAGGTGAGATTATCTCCGTCTTGAAATGCCTCCGGTAGGCGAGCTTCCAGTCTTCGTCCGCAATCTCCCCCACCTCAGGCTTCAGCTCCAGGCCTACGACGCTGCCCGCAGCCGCGAGCGCCTCTACGGCACGCGGCGCATCCGCGGAATCCGGCACGAATATCCGCATCGTGGTTAGATCGTCCTCGACGTCGCGGTACGACGATAAAATCAAATCCCCTCCATCGAAGACCTCGAAGAGGGGATTCACGTACCGTTCGTCTATCGAACAAGATACGACTGTCATGGGTTCTGCGCTCCCGCGCTTGCTCCGCCGCGCGCCTCGAAGGACGCGCACCGGTTCCCTACTTGGCAGCTGCCTTCTTCGCAATCAGCTTCTTCACGACGGCGGGACGCTGCACGAGCACGCGCACGTTCTCGTCGCTCATCAGCTTGACCTCTTCCTCGCCCATGCCGAACTTGACGAGACGGCGACGCTGCGCCCTGGAGCGCTGCGCCTTGCCGGCCGGCGTCTTGCACGGACGGACATGAGACTCTTTGCGGAGTGTACGACCTGTACCCATTTATGGACCTCTTCTTTCTTGAAACAAATTGAGTTGGTATTATACAGTTTCCTTCGCCGGAAATCAAGCGCAAAAGGCAGTCCGGCGAAAGAAATCTGCATATACTCCTATTTTGCCCGCATTAGCGGAAGAAAATTGCGGAACCGCCGATGCTGGAGAGACGCAGACCGCCCTCTTCCTTGTGGATGCGGTATCCGCGCTTTCTGGTCGCAGAATCGACCTTGAACGTGGTGTTCACCGGCGCGGCGGACCATTTCACCGCGTACGGATCATCGCTATGCGCTAGCTTCGAAAGGTCCTTGCGGTCGCCGAGCTTGACGGTGACGGTTGCACCCTCGGTGGTCGGGAACACGACCGTGCGGCCGCCTACCGAAGTAGCGTTCCACGCACCAGTCCACGCGGTGAGGTCGAGTGTGGCGCCGCTTGCGAGCGTGCAGCCCCAGTGGCGGTCGGTCTCCGGCCTGAACACGCCGCTGACGGTGAGCGAGTTCGCGCTGTACAGCACGCCGTCGGCCGAGTTGGCGGCGATGTAGTCCTTCACCGTCATCGGCTCGCGGTCGATCGCCAGCACGCCGCCGCGGTTCACGACAAGCGTGGTCTGCGGCGCGCGGATGCCCTTGGTGTTGTCCGTGAGGTAGTACACCGTGTAGAAGCCGTCCACCTCAAGCGTACCAGCCGTGATGTCCGTGTTGAACATCCAGCACCAGTCGCTGCCGCTCTGTCCGCGTCCGTTCCAGTGGAGCGTATAGCCACCGAGATCGACGGTGACGGGCGTGCCGTCGCGCCGCACCATGCCGCCGCACACGAAGTCCGTGTACGAATCAGCAGTGAGCGTGACATTGCCCCAGTGCGAGTAGCTCGACCCACTAGAGATCGCCGCCGTGTTGGCGAGCGTGCCGCCGTTCAGGATCACACGGTTCTTGTAGTTGTTGATTGCGCCGTAGGCGTCCAGCGTCGCGCCCGGCTGAACCGTCACGTCCGTGCCGAACGCGCCGAGCGTGCCCGTGCACACCTGATCGCGTCCGTCAGTGACGGTGGGCGTTCCGAGACGGAACATTCCCTCGCGCACATCCGTGCCGCCCGTGTAGGTGGAGCCTGCCGAGGCCGCGTACGCGCCCGATCCCTCCTTCACGACCTTCACGTTGCCGCAGATCGCGACGCCGTCGTTCGCCGAATCCACGCCCTCCGGCACGTCGATGATCAGCGTGCCCTGCGTTCCGCCGAGCATCCACTTCAGCTGTAGGTACTGCACCACCTCGGTGCGCTGCGCGTCGGAGAGGACGGAGTTGAAGCAGATGAATTCGGAGAGCTGGCGGCCGCCCGTGCGCACCCCGTTGTTGAGGTTGCGGTCGTTCGTGAGCGAGTCGGTTCCGCAATCTGTCGCGGATGTGACGATGGAAATCACCTGGAAGTCATCGTCGGGTATCACGTCGCTGCTCCAGTTGACCACGGTCGTCCCGTTCCACGCATTGCTGAACTTCGCATGTCTCGAATCGCCGTACAGTCCGTTTGCGCCGCGGTGGAACCGGTAGATTCCATTACCGACATTTCCAGACGTTCCCTTTATGTCGCCAAGGAGGAACGCATCCTGCGTCTTCTCGATCTTGACGACCCAGAACACTGTGCGCAGTCCGTTCTGCCGCGTGTAGGTCAAGTCGCGCTGGCTGCCCGTCTTGCCGAAATCGACCGTAGGACGTCCCCACGTCGTCGTGTCGTAGATCGGGAAGTTTTCGGGAGAGGCGTCGCTGGCCGCAGGACACGTGGCGACGAGGTGGTTCGAATCCTTCGACGTCCACTTCTGGACACGTCCGTCAGCATCAAGCGTCAGCGTCGATGCGTCGGCGGCGTCGAACCACATTATGGCATTCGAAAGCACCGAAGGAGGCGTCACCGTGGCATCGAGCATCGTGCGGGAAGTCACCTTCGCGCCGAGGTAGCCGTCAGCCGAAAGCCCCTTCACCTTGAGCGTGTGGCCGTTCAGGTCGATGACGGAGCCGGACGGAAGCGTGACCGTACCGAGTCCGCGCCAGTCGCAGTCCGCGTTCAGCGTGACGACGTTCCGACCCGTGCCCATAGTGAAGTGGCTGGGCGTAAACGGAACGTATTCCCCGCCGTTGACGCTCACGAGCATCGGCCACGGTTTGCCGTCGTAGGACATTCCGTTGGACGCGCCGTTCGCACCCTCGCCGCCCGTCGTCTCGCCGCAGACGATGGTGAACCTGTGCCAGCCCTCGGTCATCTCGAAATTCACCATCTTGTTTGCGGTGTAGGTGTGGTTGAGAAGTTTCCACGAGCCGTCAACGGCGAAGCCGTAGTAGTCGTCGTAGCGCTGGTTGAGGTTCCACGTGCCGGACTCCTCCGCCGAGACGTACACCCAGCCGTCATAGCGCACCTGCGCCTCGTTGATGTACGCGCCCGACCAGCCCACGCCGTATGCGTTAAGCTCAGAGAGGTCGCCCACGCCCTGCGTCATGTAGTGCTTAAGGAGCACGTTGCGCCAGTTGTCGTCGCCCTTCGCCGAGCGGTTCGGGTACTTGATGTAGCCCATCTGCGTCGCCTTGTGGACGTCCTCGCCGATCTGCACGCCCTTCCAGTTCATCTCCGTGCCTTCGGGCACGTTGAACGAAGTCGTGCCGTCGATGATGACGGTCGTGTGCTCGTTCGGAACGGCGTTCTCGACCA
>JAFXIL010000001.1 GCA_017563185.1 Kiritimatiellia bacterium
GTGAAAACGCATCCCCCGCCCTCGCGGGTCTCCACGATCAGATCTCCGCCCATGCCGCGCGCAAGGCCGCGCGCGATGCAGAGGCCAAGGCCATTCCCCCCTGTGGAGCTGGTGGTGGAGTCGTCGGCCCGCCAGAAGCGGTCGAACACGTGCCGCCGCTGCTCGGCGGTGAGTCCGGGACCGCGGTCCGCCACGTGCACCGCGCGCCGCCCGACGCTTCTTCCCGCGCCGAACGATATCTCCACGGGCGCTTCGCCTGCGTACTTGCAGGCGTTGTCGAAAAGATTGAGCAGTATCTGGTCCACCGCGTCGCGGTCGGCAAAAACCGCGCATTCGCCGTCCTCCACCAGAGGCGCGTTGACGAAGCGCCCCTTCATGAAATCTGCCATCTCGCGGACAAGCCCGGCTAGATCGAAGGCGTCGGCCGAATATACGCGCCGGCCGCTCTCGAGCCGTCCGTAGTCAAGCACGTTCTGCACCATCCTCTGCAGCCTCGTGACCTCCCGTCTTATCGCCCCGGCGGCGCGATGACGCTCCTCGTTGTCCAGTTCGTTCTCCTGCGCCAGCTCGGCGCAGAGGCTTATCGTGGTGAGCGGCGTCTTGAACTCGTGCGAAAGGTTCGAGATGAAGTCGGTCTTCACGATTGCGTCGTGGCGCGCCTTCCTCGCGGCGCGCAGCAGCACCACGCCGCCCGCAACAAGCGAGCCGAAAAGCAGAAACAGCAGCACGCCGCCAAGCATCCGAAACCTAAAGCGGTCGGAGGAGAACGCGGCCGCGCCGGCGCGCCTGTATATGCGCACCTTCCAGTCCGGGAAGTCGGGCGCAAGCGACGCCTCGCCGTACACCTCGCCGCGCGGGGAGGAGGTGGCCGGCATTAGAAGCGCGTCGTCCTTCTTCCTGATCTCGACGATCGTCGCCAAGCGCGAGGCGTCCAATGGATTGTCCGATCCGTTCTGCCTCAGAAAGCCAGGCAGACGCGACAGCACGTAGAGCGGCTCAAGCTCCACGAGAAGCGTGCGCCCCGACGATGCGTTCACGCGGATAGGCGGCAGTCTGTCCCTGCCCGGACGCCCCCACCTGTAGAAGCCGGGCCCGCCCTGCCAATGCAGACGACGCACCCACGGGCATGTGCGCTCAAGCCGCGCGGCCGCAACCTGCAGCTCGTTAGTGGCGGAGACGGTGGCAACTTCGTCAAGAAGATGATCCACCTCCGAATGGACAAACAAACGAATGTCTGCGGCCGCATGCGCGGCCGCAGACTCAAGACCTGCACGGTCCGTCTCGTCTAGGTGGTCAGACTCTGTCTCGATCAGGCGCAATCCGCCAAGAACAAGCAGAACGGCTGGCAGCCCTATCGCGAGAAGGAATATCCGCAGGTCACGGTTCATCACTTGTTACCAGGGCAGCCCTTCTTGCCCTCAGGACGGCCGAACTTCGGGCCCTGCTTCTTGAACTGCGGACCCTGAGCCTTCTTGCACTTCTGCCCTTCGCACTTAGGCCCCTTCTTGAACTTGGGGCACTGCTTCTTGTTGAACTTAGGCCCCTTCTTGAACTTGGGGCACTGCTTCTTGTTGAACTTAGGGCACTGCTTCTTGCACTTGGGGCACTGGAAACCAGGACGACCGAACTTCGGCCCCCTGAACTGCCGTCCCTGGAAGCCACGGCGATCCCACTGGCGCTGGCCCTGAAAGCCGCGGCGGCCCCACTGGCGCTGGCCCTGGAAGCCGCGACGGCCCCACTGACGCTGGCCGCGCATCTGGGTGCGAGGGCCTTCCCAGTCGAATCCGAATCCCGGCGGCGGAGGAGGAGGCATCTTTGCAAAAGTCGCCAGAGCCATAAGGCCGGCGACAAGCATTGTCATCATTGTTTTCATTGTTCTTCCTTTTTGTTGTTGGTTTGTTGGACACATTGTCCTCTCACTGGTAAGTACGCGAAACATCGAGAAAATCAACGCCGGAAAGTGTAATCAATTCATCACAATTCATGGCCGCTCCTTCTGCGGCTGCTTCTCGCCCTCTCTCACCTCGGACTGGCGGCGCGGAATGCGCATGCGGTTCGGTCCAAACCCGCGCACTCCGAATCCGCCGGGCCTTCCACGCCCCCTGAAACCGCCGGACCTTCCTTCGCCGCCCGGCCTGCCGCGGCGCATCATTCCCGCGAAGAAGACGCGCATGTTCTCCTTTGCCAGGGCATCTGCAAAATCCCACATCTCTCCCTCGCTGTGCGGCCCCACATTGCCGAGCGAAGCGTTCAGCACGAATATGCGGTTCGTGAACTTTCCGTCCTTGTTTTTGCGAAGCTCCTCTGCGGCGGCGGAAATTCCCGCGAAGAGAGCGGCATCGCCCCTTGGCTTCAGCTCCTGAATGTTTTCCATTATCTCGGCGCGGTTCTTCGCCTCTTGGGCAGGCACAAGCACGGACGCATGGTCATTGTACACCACCACCGACACTATGTCCGTATCCGCAAGACGCCGCAGACTTTCCACTGCGACACGCCGCAGGAACTCAAACCGCCTCTCGGCCCTAGCCGAGCAGTCGATCACGATGGCAAGATTCTGAGGCCCCTGAAACTGCGGCCACGGGAATTGGGGCCCCGGTGCAGTCTGCGGCAGGGAATTGGTCTGCGATGCGTCCTGAGCGCAGAGCGCCGTCCCCACGAGGAACGCGCAGACGATCATGGCTGATCTGTTAATCTTGGCCATTCCCTTTCTACCGTTACGAGTATGGCCGCACCACGCGGCCACATCAATATTAAATCAAAAAAAGGCCGCAGAGATGTCACTCAAGTGCAACAAGATTTGGACGAGTTCCTGCGGGCAAGCTCGCGTGCGACATCGGGCACAGCGGCCAGAAGCTCCCTTGTGTACTCGCTCTTCGGATGCGCAAACACCTCCTCCGCCTGCCCGTGGTCCGCAAACAGGCCCTTGTGCATCACGCACACGCGGTCGCACACGTTGCGCACAACGGCCAAGTCATGGGCTATTAGGATGACGGCGAGGTCCAGGTTGCGGCGCAGATCGCGCAGCAGGTTGAGGATGCGCGCCTGCACGGAGACGTCTAGCGCCGACACGGGCTCGTCAGCCACAAGCACCTTGGGGCGCACTGCAAGCGCGCGCGCAAACGAGGCACGCTGGCATTGCCCGCCCGAGAGCTCGCGCGGATACTGGTCCAGCACGGCATTAGACAGGCCCACGATGTCGAGCAGATCTTCTGGCTTGCGGGCGCTCTCCAGGCGCGCCTGGCGCATGGCCTCTTCCAGCGCCTGGCGTATGGTCATGCGTGGGTTGAGCGATCCCACCGCGTCCTGGAACACCATCTGGACGTCGCGCCTGTACGCGCGGCGCTCGGCCGTGGTGAAGTTCGCCACGTTCTTTCCGCAGAAGAGAATCTCGCCGCCCGAGCTTGGATGCAGAAGCATGAGCGTCTTCGCGATCGTGGACTTGCCGCTGCCCGACTCCCCCACGATGCCGAGCGTCTCGCGCTCGTTCAGAACGAAGCTCACGCCCTTCACCGCCTCAAGCGGTTTCTCGCCGGGGCGCTTGTAGGTGACATGCAGATCGCTTACTGTAAAAAGCTGGTTCATTGCGTTTCAAATGGTGATGGCTTGTTGAAGACGCGGCCATTATATCAAAAACCTGTGCCCTGCGTCCATCATCTTCTCTCCCATGGACGCTTCTCCTCCTCCTGCAGGAATATCTCGCGCACCGTCTCGAGATGGTACGGCGCCGTCTTCTGCAGGCGGTTCAGCGCAAGCAGAAACTCGGCTGAGAGGTCAACGCCCCTCACGCCGCTGTCTATCTCCACTTTCGTTCCGTCGGCGCGCTCGAGATCCACAACCACCTTCACTCCGCCCGGCCACCTCTCGGCAAGCTCCTTCAGCGCGGCGCCCTTCTTCATGAGATCCGGGTCCTCGTAGCTCATCGACACATGCAGCGCCTTCGAGAACTTGCGAAGGCCGTCAGAAAGGCGGTACACCTCGCGGGCGACGAACTGCATCTCGGGCGTCTCCTCGTGCGTGTCGCGGTCCGTGCGGTGCGAAAGCTCTCCGCACACAAGAACAGGCTGGTCCACTGCGCCCGGCAGCCAGAACTCCTCCTGGCCCGTCTCGTGGTTCACCTCCTTGAGCTTCGCATAAGTCTTCGCGAACGCGAGCGCCTCCATCTCGGCCTCGCCGCCGTCGTCCAGAAGCAGGATCGCCCACGGCTCGGGCGGCAGCATCACGACGTTGCCGAAGGCGTCCTTCACCTCCCTGCCCTTCTCGCGCTTTGGCTTGGGCTTCGACATCCTCACCGTGCACGCCTTCAGCATTCCCGCCAGGCGCACCGGCACGCGCAGAGGCCTCTCGGCGTTGACCTCCTCCATCATCGGAATCTCGGGAGGTTCTGCCGGACGGAACGTCGACAGCGACGTTAGCACCTTCTCGTACGCGCCAAGGGGATGGCCCGTGAGGTAGATTCCGCAGAGGTCGCGCTCGTCCTTGAAGCTCTGCGCCGCAGGCCAGGGCGGACACGTAGCGAGCTCGGCGTCGTTCTCGTCCTCGCCAGGCGCCAGAAGCCCAAACATGTCCATCTGCCCGCTCGCCCTCTCCTTTCCGCGCGCAGAGGCCCTCTTCAGCACGAACTCGACGTTGTTGAAGTACCGCGCGCGGTGGAACGAGGCGTCGTCGGTCAGGCCGTCGAACGCACCGCACTTCACGAGGTTCTCCAGCACGCGCTTGTTCACCACGGCCGCCCCGGCGAGGCGCGTCGCGAAGTCCATGAGCCCCTTGTACGGACCGTTCGCCTCACGCTCCGCCACTATCGCCTCGGCAGCCGCCTCGCCAACGCCCTTCACGCCCGCAAGGCCATAGATGATCGCCTTCTCGCCTTCGACCGGCGAGAAGCGCGTGTATGCCCTGTTCACGTCGGGCGGCCTCACCTCGAGCCCCATCGCCTCCGCCTCGGCCACGAAGCCGGGCAGTTTGTCGAAGTTGCCGATTTCGGACGATATCTGCGCGCACATGAACTCGGCCGGATAGTGCGCCTTCAGGTATCCCGTCTGGTACGCCACCCATGCGTAGCACACGGCGTGGCTCTTGTTGAACGCATAGCTCGCGAACGCCTTCCAGTCGTCCCAGATCTTGTCGATGAGCTTGCGCGCCTCCTTCTCGTCCTTCCACTTGTCGATGCGGAAATTCTTGTTCGCGAGGCACCCTTCCACGAACTTTACCTTCAGCTCCTCCATCACCGCGAGCTGCTTCTTGCCCAGCGCCTTGCGAAGCTTGTCGGATTCGCCGCGCGTGAAGCCGCCCAGGAGGCGCGAGAGAAGCATCACCTGCTCCTGGTACACCGTTACGCCGTAAGTGTCCTTCAGGTACTTCTCCATCAGAGGATGGTCGTACTTGATCGGCTCGCGGCCCTGCTTGCGGGCGATGAAGGTGGGAATGTACGCGAGAGGGCCTGGACGGTAGAGCGCGTTCATGGCCACGAGGTCCTCGAGCCGGTTCGGCTGAAGCTCCATGAGGTACTTCTTCATGCCGTCAGACTCGAACTGGAAGAGGCCGGTCGTCTCGCCGCGCCCGAAGAGCGCATACGTCTCGGCGTCGTCGTCCGGAATGTCGTCCGGATTGAGGTCCACGCCGTGGAACTGCTTGATGAGCGCCACGCACTCCTTCTCCACGGTGAGTGTCTTGAGGCCGAGGAAGTCCATCTTCAGAAGGCCCACCGGCTCCACGAAGTGCCCGTCGTACTGCGTGGTGAGGAGAGTCTCGTTCTCCGTGGGCATCACGGGGATGGTGTCGATGAGAGGGTCGCGCGAGATGATCACGCCGCACGCATGCACGCCGGGCTGGCGGATGGAGCCCTCGAGGCGCGCGGCGCGCTCCATGAGGGAGTGGACAACAGGGTCCTCGCTCTTGAAGGCAGCAACGAGCTCTGGAGAGTAGTCCTTGTTCGTCTCGCCGTTCTTGTCCTTGGGGCTCATCGCCGCCTTGAAGGTGATCTTCGGCGTGTCCGGCACGAGGCCGGCGAGCTTGTTCGTCTCGGCGAGCGGATACTCCATCACGCGCCCCACGTCCTTGATGGCGCTCTTCGCGGCCATCTGCCCGAACGTGACGATGTGGGCCACATGGTCTGCGCCGTACTTCGCGGTGACGTAGTCGAGCACCTTGCCGCGGCCGGCGTCGTCGAAGTCCACGTCGATGTCGGGCATCGAGATGCGGTCGGGGTTCAGGAAGCGTTCGAAGAGGAGGTCGAACTTGATGGGGTCCACGTTGGTGATGCCGAGGGCGTAGGCGACTGCGGCGCCTGCCGCCGAGCCGCGCCCTGGGCCCACCCAAACGCCCATGTCGCGCGCGGCCTTGATGTAGTCGTGCACGATGAGGAAGTATCCGGGGAAGCCCATCTTGCGGATCGTGCCCAGCTCGAACTGCACGCGCTCCTTCTTCTCGGCCGTGAGCTTCTCGCCGGGCCAGCGGCGCTTCGCGCCCTCCCACACGAGGTGGTCGAGGTAGTCGGCCTCGAACTGGATGCGCCTCTGCGCGGGATCGTCCGCGAACGCGTCGTACTTCGCGTCAGTCTCGCTGCCGAACTCTGCGGGGATGGGGAACTTCGGCATGATGGGCTTCGAGTCGAGCTCGTACTGCTCAACCTTCTCTGCGAGCGCGACGGTGTTGGAGATGAGCTCGGGCGTCTCGGGGAAGAGGGCGGCCATCGCGTCGCCGTCCTTGAACCACTCCTGGCCGGTGTAGATGAGGCGGGAGGCGTCAGACAGCTTCTTCTGGGTGGAGAGGCACAGCAGCACGTCGTGCGAGTCGTCGTCTGCCGCGTCGAGGAAGTGGACGTCGTTCGTGGCGACCACCGGGATGTCGAGCTTTTTCCCGAGCTCAAGCATTCCCTTCGTCACCTTGATCTGCCGCGCGTACAGCTCGCGATGCTCGTCTATGGCCGCGCCGGGGATGTTGGTCTTCGTGGAGTTGTGCAGCATCGCCTCGAGGTAGTAGTCTTCCCCGAAAACGTCCTTGTACCACTTCGCCGCCTTCTCCGCCTCGTCCATGCGGTCCATGTCGATAGCGCTGGCCACCTCGCCCGCGATGCACGCAGCCGAGCATATCAGGCCCTCGTGGTACTTCTCGAGCAGGCTGTGGTCGATGCGCGCGTTGTAGTAGAAGCCGTTGATGTGCGCCTCTGAGATGAGGCGCACGAGGTTGTGGTAGCCGACGAGGTTCTTCGCGAGAAGGATCAGGTGGCGGCGTCGCTCGTTCTTGTCGCGGCTCCTGTAGTCGCCGCTCGTCGTCACATAAGCCTCGCAGCCGAGAATCGGCTTGATCGGCGGAAGGTCGCCGTAGCCCTTCTTGGATTTGCATTCGTCGTAGAACGCCTTGAGGGCGAAGAGATTGCCGTGGTCGGTGACTGCGAGCGCCTTCATGCCCCACTCGCGGGCGCGCTTCACGAGCGGCTTTATGCCGCACTGTCCGTCGAGGAGGGAGTAGGTGGTGTGGACGTGGAGATGTACGAAGTCCTGCATGACGTTGCCCGGACGCGGGTGGTGGACGCCTAGTCCAGCCCGTGCGTCTCCTTGAACTTCACCATTATCTGAAGCAGCATCTCGGAGGGTCTCTCCGCGTACGCCGTGCGCATCTCCTTGAGCGCCCTCGCCGCGAAGCGCTCTTCGCTGCGAGTCTCCATCATGAGCGTCTGATATATCACCTGCCGGAGCTCGGCGCGGTGCTGGAGCTTGCGGGCGCTCTCAAGGCCGCGGGCCGCCCAGTAGAGCGCGCTCGCGTAGGGATGGGTCCAGTCCTGCCGGCCGTACTCGGCGTCCACCGCGTCCATGCGCGCCTTCTCCAGCCCGATCCTCTCCAGCTCACCGGTCTTCTCGTAGCCCTCCACTATCGCCTTCCACTGCGCGCGATAGTAGCCGCCTGCCTCGTCGAGCGGACCGCCCAGCTTGAGCAGGAACATCCACGCCAGCTCCTTGTAGAGCACGGGATCGCCGGGGTTCAGGTGAAGGCCGTCGTCGCGCAGCAGCTTGAGCCCGGCGTCAACCCAGCGCCAGCGGTCGGCGTGGGTGGGCATCATCACGGAGACGTTGTACGCGAGGTTCCACGCCGTGTAAGCCCACACCTCCGGAGTGTGCGGCTCCAGAAAGGTGAGCCACGTGGCGAGCTGCGCGAGCTCGGCGTAGCGCCCTTCGTCCTGAAGGCGGTCGGCGCGGAACCACACCACTTCCGCTGCGATTCCCCGGAATCCCCCCAGGCCCGCCACAATCATCTCCGCCGCGGGAGACGGCGCCGCCGTGACCTCGGCCGCGCGCGCCGCACCTCCCCGCTGGCACGCCCATCCTCCCGCCGCACACGCGACGAGCGCGACGAAGGGTGCCGCCTTCGCGGCATCGAACATCTTGAAAAATCCTTTTTGCCTCATGCCGCCATTATACCATAACGCCCCTTCTGCGGCAATGATTTGCTCCATGCGCCAATGCCGGCATGTTCACCCAAGGCAGATCATGCCCTGAACTTTGCCGTGTGCGCCGCCTACCCCCGCATTTCGCGAAGTCCGGTGGTATTGCACCGCGCTACTGCGCCTTGACCTTCAGGAGAATTCCGTCCTTGACGCTGTCGAGGAATGTGGTGGAAAGCCCAGGAATGGAGCCGATGCGGCTCAGCGCGTTCAAGACCACCCGATCCAAGTTGGGATCGCCGCTTGGAGTGTGGATCCTGTACCGCGTCAGCCGCCCGCCATTACCGAACGCAAGATCAAGAATTGGAGGCTGCACGCCAGCCCAGTTGACATGCTCCTTGTCGCACTCCGTCTGGATAACGCGCTGTATGATGCTTAAGCAACGCTGCACTTCGTTTTGCGCGATCTTGTTTTCCGATCCAATACGGTATCCTTGGTTCATGAGGCGCATGAACTCTTCCGGCGAGAGCGGCTTGTCCTTCGCTGTGGCGCTGCCATACTTCTTGATGATTTTCGGCGGGTCGACCTTTATGGCCCCCTTCCGCAGATCAACTGGCTGTGGAGCGGGAATGGGCGTTTTGATAAGCTTGGCGCCTTTGCGGAGATCCCTTTTCTCTTTCGGCTTCTCAGGGGGTTTTGGCGGTTTCGGCTTTTCCACAAACTTCTCCACGGCCTCTACCTTGGGATCGGGCGCTTTTGGCGGCTCGACTGGCTTGGGCGGCGGCTTCGGCTGCTCAATCGGCTTGGGCGGTGGCGGGTTGGGATCCGGATTGGGATCGTCGGTCTGTTCGGCCCATGGCGGCACAACCGTCATGTCGATGGGAATTATCACATCCGGCTTGCGGGTCACGATCATTCCCATTACCCAGAAGAAGCCTAGCAGTCCAACATGGAAGGCGATGGAACACACCAGCGCGCGCGTGCTGAAAGGTCCGGATCTGGAAACGCTCTCGTACATGGTTACGCGCCTCCGATGCTACTTCTCCTGCGTTACGAGGGCCATCTTACGCACATGGCATTCGTACACGATCTTCACCACGTCCATCACCGCGCCGTATTCAAGGCGTTCATCGCCGCGCACGTGCACGGGCACGTCGGGATCGGCGGCGACCTTGGCCTGAAGGTCCTTCTTCAGGCCTTCGAGCGTGATCGGCACGTTGTTCATGAAAACGTTGTGGTTCACGTCCACGGTGATCACGTTCGCCTTGGCGTTCTTGCTGGGGAGCGTGTCGGTCTTCGCGCGCGGCAGCATGATGGTCACGCCCTGCTCGAGCGCGGGGATTGTGAGCATGAACGTGACGAGCAGAAGGAACGTGAGGTCGATGAGCGAGTTCATGTCGATCGACGCCTTCGAGCCGCCGACGCGGCTGGAATATCTGCCTCTGCGGCTCATCAGACTGCTCTCCCCTCCTGAAACTCGAGTCCGATGCGTCCCATGAAGTCGTCCACGAATCCCTCCATGGAAGTCACGATGCCGCGCACCTTGGCGCCGAGCCAGTTGTGGATGCCAACGCCTGGGATTGCGATGATGAGGCCGACGACGGTGGTCACGAGGGCGGACGAGATTGCCGGCGCCATCGTGGCGATGGTGGCACTGCCTGCCGCGCCCATGTCGGCAAAGGCGTCCAAGACGCCCCACACGGTGCCGAGGAGGCCGAGCATCGGGGCGAGCGCTACAACCGTCGCGATCACGCCCATGCCCCTCTCGACGCGTATGGTCTCTTCTTCCAGCGCGTGTTCGGCGAGCGACTTCACGAGACCCATCTCGTGCTTCGTGAGCGCCGCGTTGGCACGGTCTGGATCGCGCCCCAGCAGGAGGGAGCGAACGTCGGGCGTGAGCTGCCTGAGCAGACGGTCGCAGGTGCACCAGTAGATGTTCTCGATCGGCGAGTGGCCGTTCTCCTTGCGCTGGATGTAATGGTCCAGCACGCTGCGCGCGCCCATCACGTCGCGCGTGACGCGCTTGGTGGCGGCGTCCATGCCGCGCAGCTCCCTCCACTTGCCGATGATCATCGTGTACATCACAACGCTGCCGAGCAGCTGTATGAGCACTATGCCGCGGCCCATCGCGCTCGACTGGAAATATCCGCTCACTAGCGAATTTGCGAAAAACTCAACCATTTGAATACTCTCCGTTTTTGACCGCCGAGGCCACCTGGCCTTCCGGCGGAAGATCCTGTCTGGACTTGCCGCAGGCGGCAAGGACCTTGTCCGTAGTCTGGAAATGCGCCTTGCAGTGGTTCATCAGCCACACGGGGCCGTGCGCGCGCGTCATCTGCTCGGCGAGCTCGCGCACGCGCGGATCGCTGCTGCCGATGGGCACCACGCCCAGCGGAACCTGCGCAGAGGGGTCGACGTCGCGCGCCATGTCGCAGAGCGAACGCAGAAACGCGTCGCGCGCGAGCACGGACGCCGCCGCCACGGCCATCGAGTAGCTCTCGGCCCTGTGGCGCTGCTCCACCGTCACCGCCTTGCCGCGCGTCTTGAGGGCGCGCTTGATGGTGGCCTCGGTGGGCGCGAACTGGTCCACCACCACGAGCGGACACGACGGCTGCTTCTCTAGAAGCTCCTCTATGCACGTGCCGTGCGCCCATGCGAGCAGACGGTTCACGTTGCGCATCTTCGCGTAGAGGCGGTTGTACGCGGCCGGGCCGATCTTCACCATGGCGTAGCGCGTCTCGCCCAGAAGGCCGCGTATCATCGTGGCCATGCGCATGAGCACGACGTTGTTCGAGATGAGCTTGCAGTCGCGCACGCCCCCTTCGTCCACGTGCTTCACGTCGCGCGAGTCGTACCACACAACGCGCATCTTGCGCATCTCCTCGGCGAGCGCGTCGTCAACGTAGCAGCACGCCACGGCGAGCGGACCGAAATAGTCGCCCTTCCCCGACTCGTCGCTTCCCGCGTGCGCGCCGTGCGCCGCCTCCGCGCCGGGCGCCGTGGGATCGGCCATGCCCCCGCCCATCGTCACCGGCACCACTCCGCCAGGCTCCAGAAAGAACTCCACGAAGTCCTGCGCCTTGGAGCCCTGCACGCACAGCTTGCGCCTGCCGTGCTTCACTTTCTCGTACAACGCGCAGTTGAAGCCGTCGCCCTCGGCAGCGGCCAGCGCGTAGGGCACCTTGCGCGGACGATAACACCCCCCGGCGATGAGCCCCAGGAACTTCTCCTGCTGCCCCTCGTCGAGTTCAAAAGTGTAGCATGTCTTCTGCTCTGGCATCTTGTTCGTCGCGCTTGGCCGATCTCCTCTGCCATCTCCCGGCTGATTCGGAACATGGTGCCGTGAATTATATCAAATCACGCGCCCACGGGCAAGCCGCTCTTTGACAAATCAGCGCGCCCACCATGCAGGCGGCACCTGATGGTTGAGGTAGCCGGTGTCGAGGTAGTCCGTCACCTTCATGTCGTTGCCGACGAGGCGCAGCGACCTCTGGAACGAGACGTCGTGCGAGACAGGCGAGCCCCAGGCGGCATACGCGCCCCACTTGTACATCTTCTCCCAATCGGATCCGCGCAGGTGGTGCCAGGTGGTCTCGATGAATCCGAAGCCGCCGATCGCGGCGATGTGGTTGGCCATCGACGTCATTACGCCGCCGTTCATCCACGGGCATCCCGCCACGGGGAAGCCCTTCTCCTTGAAGTACGTGATCGTCGGCCAGGGCTTGCCGTCCTTGTCCTTGGTGGCATTCCAGTACTGCCAGTCGCAGATGACGACGTCCTTGGGAAGTCCGTCGAGTATCTCCGTCGCGTGCTTGCCGCCGAACTTGATGAATCCCTTCCAGCGTGGGTCGGACTTGTCGAGCAGCATGTCGTGCCACATCATAGCCCTCGCCCCACGCGACCGGATGAACTCCGCAAGCCCGGTGAAGTGCTTCAGCGCCAGCTCTGCGTGTGGCGTCTTGACGCACTCGGGGCAAGTCTGCGCGCCGAACGCCTCGTCGCAGCCGATGTGGAAGAACGGCGGATTGCCGAAGTTCTCGTGCATCTCGGCGATCAGCTCCCTGAGGACGCGCTGCGTCTCCGGGTTGGAGATGCACCAGCACCATCCTCCAGGCTCGAAAAGCGGCTCGTACTCTGGGTGGATGTCGAGCACGCTGTGCTTGATGGTGCAGCCGCGCGACGACGAGGCGTGGCCGTAGCAGTTGATCTGCGGGATGAGCGTGATGCCGATGTCCTTTCCGATCGCCACGAGGCGGCGCACCTCCGCCTGCGTCATCGTGGGATTGGGCCAATGCCACCATGGATGCTTCTTGCTCTCGTACATTCCCCACGGCTCGATGATCGCGTAGTTGAATTTGAGAAGCGCCGCGAGGCGGATCGCACGCTCCATCTGCTGCGGACGCACCTCGGGGAACCAGCACAGGTGAACAGCGCGGAACGCGAGGTGCGGACGGTCCGTGATCTTGAGCTTCGGCAGAAGGCGCCCTTCCGCCTTGACGGTGCCGCGCTTCGCTATTGCGAGCTGGCGCAGCGTGTATGAGGCCCAGCGCGTGCCGGCAAGCGTGTTCGCCGCGATCTTCACGCCCGTCTCGCCAACCGAGGCCGCATACGCCTCGTCGCCCTTTTCCGGCTTGAGACCAACCGCGCCGGCAACCACCTTCGGCGCCGCCTTTCCGTACCATTCGGCGTAGTGAGCGCTGAGCCATCCGGCGGCGGCGGGATCGGGGCATTCCAGCGTCACAGTCGTCGCCGCGTCGAACGGCACGAACGAATTCTTCTCCCATTCGAACGTCTGATACTTGTTCGCAGCGGAGACATGCAGCGCAACAAGGCACGCCACGATCGCCAACGTCTTGATTCTCATTAGAACTCCTTTCACTTCTCGACTCCAATTATACCAAATCCTCCGCCCGCACGCCATTGCCAAAACGGTCTCAGCCGCGGAAGAGACCTGCGAGCATTACGATAAGCACCAGCACGGGGATGACGATCGTGTAGTGCCATTTCATCCATCCAGGCATTCCAGGTCCGCTTCCTTCGGAGACCGACTCCCTGAAGGCCCGCCATCCCCAGCCGATCCTGCCGTTCACCACGAAAATCCCCTGGGCGAGCGCGCCCAGCGGCAGCCATATCTGGCTGACGGCGAAATCCTCCCACTTCAGAACGCCGTCAAACAGCACGCACGGCATCGACAACGCCGCCACAGCCGCTGCCACAACCGCAGTCGCCGCCGCGCGGCGCATGCCAAAAGAGTCCATGAGCGCCGCAATCAGGCACTCGAAGACGGCGATCACGGTGGTGAGCGCGGCAAACGCAAGGAAGAGAAAGAAGAGAAAGCCCCAGAACACGCCGCCCGACATCTGCGCGAACACCTTCGGAAGCGCCACGAATATGAGCCCCGGACCCGCCGTGTACGCGATTCCGTGCGCGGAGCACACCGGAAATATCACCAGCCCCGCAAGGATCGCCACCACCGTGTCTATCGCGATTATTATGCCCGTCTCCTTCACCAGCGAATGCTCGCGCCCCACGTAGCTGCCGCATATCGTCATCGAGCCTATGCCCAGCGAGAGCGTGAAGAACGCCTGCCCCATCGCGTCGAACACCGAGCTCCACGGATGCGCCATGAAGCGCGACCAGTCTGGCCTGAGATAGAACGCAAGCCCCTCCTCCGCGCCGGGCAGCGCCACCGCGCGCGCGGCAAGAGCGCCCAGAAGCACGAGAAGGCTCGCCATCATGAACTTCGTCACACGCTCCACGCCCTTCACGACGCCGGCAAGGCACACCACGGCCGCCAGGGCGACGGCGGCCAGCATGAACGCGGCGCTCGTGCCAACGTCGGACGAGAGCGCGGCGTATGCGGCGCCGGGATCGGCCGGCGGCCGCGCACACGCGTAGTCAGCCGTGTACTTGAGTATCCATCCCGCGACGTCAGTGTAGTATATCATCAACACGAAGCAACCGCTCGCGAGCGCGGCGCCCAGCCTTCCCCACCACTTGGCATACGCCGGCGGCGCCAGTTCGCGCAGCGCCGCCGCAAGGCTCCTGTTCGCCCCGCGCCCTATGCCAAGCTCCGCCACAAGAAGCGGAAAGCCCAGCAAAGCGAGAAAGGCAAGATACACCAATACGAACGCCGCGCCGCCGTTCTGGCCCACTATGTACGGAAAGCGCCA
>JAFXIL010000096.1 GCA_017563185.1 Kiritimatiellia bacterium
AGCGCGAGAGCCGGAAGCACCAGATCGACTTCGGGCAGATGCCGAAGTACGCCTCCTCGGTCGCGCATGTCTACAACCGCCACAACGGCAAGAACTGGTGCTAGATCTTCGGCGCGTACTTCCAGGACCTGACGTATCCGCAGATGAAGTGGCTTTGTGACTGGCACCAGTACCAGGGCTGCTACTACCTCATTCCGCACTCGTTCAACCCGCGCGCGCCGTATGACAAGGACTGTCCCCCATACTTCTACAACGGCGGCTACGAGCCGCGCTACCCGCTCTTCCGCGTGTGGGCCGACTACAACAACCGCTGCGCCAAACTGCTGTCGGACGGCGAGCACATTTGCCGCATCGCCCAGTGCATTCCCGGCGTGAGCTTCCATGTGGGCAAGACGATCCGCCCCGAGATGTTCGCGTTCGCGATCCAGGACGCGCAGCTCGACAGCGACTGGATGGGATACGACGTCGTTGAATCCGCGCGCATCGCGAAGAACCCGCGCACGGGGCGTCCCGCGCTCCGCACGGAGAACGGCAAGGAGTACTACGACATCCTCACGCTCCCAGCGACGGAGTTCGTGCCGTTTGCAGTTCTTGAAAAGGCGCTCGCCTTCGCGAAGGCCGGCGGCGTGGTGGTGGGCTATGGCATCAAGCCGTGCAACACGCCCACACGCGGCAAGACGTCGACCGACGTGAAGCGCGTGGTGGACGCGATCTTCGCGCAGCCAACCGCTCTCTTCATCGATGGCGAGCCTAACGGCGCCGCGCTCCGCGCCGCGCTCGCGAAGAAATATCCAGGAACCGACCAGCCGCTCGCGGTGCGCGAGTTCGACTTCCCCGGCCTTTCAGCCGCCGATGGGCGCATGCTCGCAGTGAACCAGTACGTGAAGGACGGCAGGGAGACGCTGTTCATCGCCAACCAGGACTTTGCGCGCCGCCGCGATCTTGCGCTTTGCGCCAAGTGGCCGCTCGACAAGGTCGAGCTGTGGGATCCGATGCAGGGCACGGTCGAGAAGCCGAAGGTGGAGAACGGTCTCGTGAAGCTCGCGCTCGAGCCGTCGCAGGCCGTGTTCCTCGTGTGGCCGAACGGCGCGTACGTTGCGGGAAGCGACAAGAGTGTCGCTTCCCCGAAGGGGGCGCTCCATCGGGGAAACGGCGCGTTCGTTGCGGGAAGCGACAAGAGTGTCGCTTCCCCGAAGGGGGCGCTCCATCGGGGAAGCGGCACTCATGCCGCTTCGTCTGTCGCCATACTGCCGCGCGTTGACATGCCGCAGGGCGAGGTCATTGCGGTCGCGGCGAAGGAGACAGTCACGCCGATGAACGTGGAGGGCGAGGTGCCCGCGAAGGACGCGCTGCTCACATACGCACAGTGGATCTGGCATCCTGTCAATCCGAGGGCGCAGGGCAAGGTGACGTTCAGGACGAAGATCACTTCTTCCTCCGCCGCCGAGGCCAACATGATGTTCGCCTGCGACAACGCCGCCGCCGTTCGCGTGAACGGTCGCGAGGTCGCGAAGCAGTCCGCCGGCGAGGAGCCGAGCTACAACGGCTGGCGGACGCCCACCGCAGTGAAGTTCTGCCTGAAGGCCGGCGTTAACGACATCGAGGTGCTTGCCGACAACGTGATTCCGGGAGCCGCGGGGTTCGTGGCGGCGATTCAGTGGCCGGGCGGAGTGCTGCGCACGTCGCCGGGTGCCACGGCCGACCACGCGTCTTCGAGCGACTGGACCGTCGAGCGCGCGGGTGAGGCGCCCGTGCAGCCGCTTGCGATCTGCCGCTATGGCGTCGGCGTGTGGAAGAGGCTTGGGCAGAACGGACGCGTGACGGCGAGCCCGTTCGCCGAAAGCATCGCGACAATCTGCACATTCACGCTCCCTGCGCTCAAGCCCGGCGAGCGCGTGTATCTCGTCTGCGACGACGTGGAGGGCGAGAAGAGCGCGGCGATCACAGTGAACGGCGCCTACGCTGGCGGCTTCATCGGTGCGCCGTACCGGCTCGACGTCACGAAGTCCGTGAAGGCTGGCGCGAACACGCTGGAGGCGAAGCCGTTCCGGCTCAAGAATCCACGCGTCGTGATTGTCAGGTAAGGGAGATGACGATGAAACGAGCAATGGGAATAACAACTGCGCTTCTCTGTGGCATTTGCGTGGCGGATATTGCGCAGGACTTCCGCGAGCCGCAGGGCGCGGTGCGTGAGAACACCGGGCCGCTCTTCTGGCTGCACGGCACCGAGACTGAGGCGCGGCTCAGGGAGATGGTCGGGCGCGTGGCCGAGAGCGGACAGGGCATCTTGACGATCGAGTCGCGTCCGCACATCGACTGGATGCGCGCCGGCTGGTGGCGAGACGTCGATATCGTCCTTGACGAGTGCAAGAAGCGCGGCGTGAAGATGATGGTGTTCGACGACTACTGGTGGCCGAGCCAGGGCATGGGCGGCAAGTACCCCATCCCCGAGAAGTACCAGTGCCGCGACATCAAGGCGGCAGTATTCGCGAAAGGCGCCGCGCCAGACAAGGTTGAGAATGAAATCTGCCGCGTCGTCGCCGCCGAAACGAAGAAGGGCTTCTTCAGGCTGGGGCCGGACGGCGACAAGACCATCGTGTACTCCTGGCACGTGCCGCCGAAGGGACGCGTGCAGGGACTCGGCGGTTCGCAGGGCAGCTTCGCGTATGTGAACGGTCTGGACGAAGAGGCCGTGGACTGGTTTCTCGCCAACTACTACCAGCCTTACTACGACCGCTACAGGTCTTCCTTCGAGGACGGCACTATTCCCGGCTTCTTCTTCGACGAGCCCGAGACGATGGGCGTGTGGGGCCCAACGCTCGAGAAAGAGCTTGCTGCGCGCGGCGAGAACGTGGGCGAACTGCTGACGGCGTTCAAGTTCAGGCTCGCCGACCCCGAGGCGCAGAAGCGCGCCATCTACCGCTACCACGACGCGCGCGCCGAAGTGTGGGGGCGCACGATGTATGGACGCCAGAGCGCGTGGTGCCGGAAGCACGGCGTGTTCTCCAGCGGACACTTCATGGAGCATGCCGGCTGCTTCTACAGCCTCGCGATGTCCGGCGGCAACGTGATGCAGCTCATGAAGTACGTTGAGGTGCCGGGCGTCGACCTCGTGTGCCGCCAGTATTATCCGCACCAGCGCGAGGACAGGAGGCGCCAGATCGACTGCGGGCAGATGCCGAAGTACGCCTCCTCGGTCGCGCACGTCTACAACCGCCACAACGGCAAGAACTGGTGCGAGATCTTCGGTGCGTACGGCCAGGACATCACCTACCCGCAGATGAAGTGGCTGTGCGACTGGCACCAGTACCAGGGCTGCTACTACATGATTCCGCACTCCTTCAATCCAAAGGCGCCGTTCGACCGGGACTGTCCCCCGTACTTCTACAACGGCGGCAAGGAGCCGCGCTACCCGCTATTCCGAGTGTGGGCGGACTACAACAACCGCTGCGCCCTAATGCTTTCGGAAGGGGAGCACGTCTGCGCCATCGCGCAGTGCGTACCCGGCATCAGTGCCCACGTCGGCAAGACGATTCGTCCCGAGATGTTCGCGTTCGCGATCCAGGACGCGCAGCTCGACAGCGACTGGATGCTCTACGACGCGGTGGAGAGCGCCAAGATCGGCAGGAATCCGCGTACGTTGCATCCCGCGCTCCGCACGACGAACGGCAAGGAGTGGTACGACATCCTCACGCTCCCAGCGACGGAGTTCGTGCCGTATGCGGTTCTCGAGAAGGCGCTTGCGTTCGCGAAGGCCGGCGGCGTGGTGGTGGGCTACGGCATCAAGCCGTGCAACACGCCCACGCGCGGCAAGACGTCCGACGACGTGAAGCGCGTGGTCGATGAGATCTTCTCGCAGCCGACCGCGCTCTTCCTCGAGGGCGAGCCGGATGGCGCGACGCTTCGCGCCGCGCTTGCGAAGAACTATCCGGGCGAGAAGCGTCCGTTCGCCGTGCGTGCGTTCGATTTCCCCGGACTTTCCGCCGCCGACGGGCGCATGCTCGCCGTGAACCACTACGTGAAGGACGGCGCCCAGACGCTGTTCATTGCGAACCAGGACTTTGCGCGCCGCCGCGATCTTGCGCTTTGCGCCAAGTGGCCGCTCGACAAGGTCGAGCTGTGGGATCCGATGCAGGGCACGGTCGAGAAGCCCGCCGTTGAGAATGGCCTCGTGAAGCTCGCGCTCGAGCCGAGCCAGGCGGTGTTCCTCGTGTGGCCGAACGGCACGCTCGTTGCGGGAAGCGACAAGAGTGTCGCTTCCCCGAATGGGGCGCTCCATCGGGGAAGCGGCACTCATGCCGCTTCGCCTGTCGCCATACTGCCGCGCGTTGACATGCCGCAAGGCGAGGTTGTTGCGGCGAGCGTGAAGGAAACGGTCACGCCGGTGGTCATCGAGGACACGGAGAAGACACCTGCCTCTGCGCTCAACAACGCAAAGTGGATATGGCATCCGGTCGATCCGCAGGCACAGGGCAAGGTGACGTTCAGTTCGAGCATCGACGTGGCGGCGGCATGCGACGCGGAGATCGTGTTCTCCTGCGACAACGCGGCGTCCATCTTCGTGAACGGCAAGGAAGTGGCGAAACAGGGTGCGGGCAACAACGGCAACAACTACGATGGCTGGCGCACGCCGACCAAGGCGAAGTTCCCGCTCAAGGCGGGCCGCAACGAGATAAAGGTGCTGGCGGACAACGCGCTGCCGGGCGATGCCGGTTTTGTATGTTCGATTAGATGGTCTGCGGGGCGGCTGCTTTCGAACGGACAGTCGTGGATGGTGTGCCGCGCGAACGAGGCCGCCGTCAAGCCGCTTGAGATAGTTTCGTATGGACGGGGCGTCTGGGGCAGGCTAGGACGAGCCCCCAGGTTCACGAGCAGCCCGTTCTCGGAGAGCGTGGCGACGAAGCTCTCGTTCACGCTGCCTGAGCTGAAGCGCGGCGAGCGCGTGTATCTTTCGTGTGACGACGTGGATGGCGAGAATAGCGCGGCGGTGACGGTGAACGGCGCCTATGCGGGCGGCTTCATCGGCAAGCCGTACAGGCTCGACATCACGAAGTCCGTCAAGTCCGGCGCGAACACGCTCGAGACAAAGCCGTTCCGCCTGAAGAATCCGCGTATTGTGATTGTGAAATAAAGAATCGAGAATACCATGTGGAATTATTCTGAAAAGATGTTGGACTACTTCCGCAACCCGCGCAACGTGGGTGCGATAGACCACCCAGACGGCACCGCAACCGTGGGCTCGCTCGCATGCGGCGATGCGCTCACGTTCCAGTTCAAGCTGGGACCCGACGGCAAAATCGCCGAGGCGAAATTCCAGACGTTCGGCTGCGCAAGCGCCATCGCCTCGTCAAGCGCCCTCACCGAGATGGTGATCGGCAAGACGCTAGAGGAGGCCTCGAAGATCACCAACCAGCAGATAGCGGACTTCCTCGGCGGACTTCCCCCTCAGAAGATGCACTGCTCGGTGATGGGCCGCGAGGCACTTGAGGCGGCGATCAAAAACTACCGCACAGGCGAGAACTCCGACCGCAACCTCGAGGACGAGAAGCTCTGCACATGCTACAACGTCTCTGAGAACGAGGTGCGCCGCGTGATCACGGAGAACTCGCTCACCACCGTCGAGGAGGTGACGAACTTCACGAAGGCCGGCGGTGGCTGCGGCCGCTGCAAGCCGAGGATTCAGGCCATACTCGACGAGATCAACGGCAAATAGCGGCATAGCGTAAAGCCAGAAAATGTGACGAGCCATGAAGATCGGATTCGACAACGAGAAATACCTGAAGGAACAGTCAGAGGAGATCCGCCGGCGCGCCGCCAAGTACGGTCGCCTCTACCTTGAGTTCGGCGGCAAGCTGATGAACGACATGCACGCCGCGCGTTGCCTGCCCGGCTACGATCCGAACGTGAAGCTGCGCCTGCTGCAGTCGCTCAGCGACCAGGCTGAGATCATACTCTGCATCTACGCGGGCGACATCGAGCACAAGAAGATGCGCGCCGACTTTGGCATCTCGTACGCCGACGACGCGCTCAAGCTCATCGACGACCTCAAGGCGCTTGGGCTTCTCTTCCGCGGCGTGGTGATAACACGCTACACTGGCCAGGTGGCGGCGCAGCAGTTCCGCCAGCGCCTCCAGAACCGCGGAATCCCCGTGTTCTTCCACTACGTAACGCAGGGGTATCCGGCCGACGTGGAGACGATCGTGTCGGAGGCGGGATACGGCAAGAACGAATACGTGCCGGTTGAGCGTCCGATCGTGGTGTGCACGGCTCCTGGACCGGGCTCGGGCAAGTTCGCCACGTGCCTCTCGCAGATCTACCACGAATATCGCCGCGGACGCACCGCGGGCTATTCGAAGTTCGAGACGTTCCCCGTGTGGAACATGCCGCTCGAGCATCCGCTCAACGTCGCGTACGAGGCCGCCACGATCGACCTCAAGGACTGCAACATGATCGACCCGTACCACTTGCAGGCGTACGGAAAGACAACTGTCAACTACAACCGCGACGTCGACGCGTTCCCTCTGCTGCGCGCCATCTGGGAGAAGATGACGAAGAAGGAGTGTCCCTACAAGTCGCCCACGGACATGGGCGTGAACCGTATCGGATTCGGCATCATCGACGACGCCGTGGTGCAGGAGGCCTCCAAGCAGGAGGTCATCCGCCGCAACTTCCGCTACATGACGGACTTTGCCCTGGGCACTACCGACCGCGAGTCCGTGGCGCGCGCCGACGCGCTCATGCAGAAGCTCGGCCTCAAGCCTGAGGACCGCATCCCCGTGGAGGCAGCGCGCCAGGCCGCGCAGAACGCCAAGGACGCCGGCAAGGGCAAGAAGGGCGGCGCCATCGTCTCGGGCGCTGCGATCCAGCTCAAGGACGGCCGCATCATCACTGGGCGCAACTCCGACGAGATGCACGCCGTCGCCGCCATGATGCTCAACGCCGTCAAGGTGCTCTCCGGCATCCCCGCGCAGATTCCGCTGATCGCCCCGAACGTCATTCAGTCGATCGCCCACATGAAGCACGACATCCTGAAGGGCGGCTACACATCGCTTAACCTCGACGAGGCGCTGATCGGCCTTGCGATCTCCTGCACCACGAATCCTGCCGCGCAGATCGCCACCGAGAAGCTCAACGAGCTGAGCGGCTGCGAAGTGCACATGACGCACATCGTCACCCCCGGCGACGAGGCTGGCCTTCGCCGCCTCGGCTGCCGTTTCACGAGCGACCCGTACTTCGCCTCCAACGCGCTTTTCATGGCCGGCCAGTAGCGGCGAATGCGATGACTCTGCCGTTGACATTCCTGGCCGCCGAGGTCGCATCTGGCGACTGGATCGACTTGGCGTCGCTCACGTTCACGGCCCAGGACGGAAGAAAGGCCGAACTGCATGTGAGCCGCAACTGGGCCAAGCCGCGCAATTTCAGCCAGAGGTTCGCTGGATTCGACGCGAAGGAGAAGTTCGTGCCGGCGGACGCATCGCGTCCGCGCCGCTACGCCGATCCCGGGCGTGAATCATGGGTTGAGCGCTATTGAAGCCGCAGCACGTCACGCGTCCACGAGCCGCTACTTCTGCCATTGCGAGCGGTCGGCGGGAGCCTGGCGGCGGCCGAACAGCTTCGAGAGATATCCCGTGGCGTATATCCACGCGGTCATTTCGCATACAGGCACATGGTAGAGCCATGCGATGGAGGGGCGGCGCGCCATGCCGATCAGCATTTGCACCGCGAACGGCAGCACGGTGGCGGCGGATAGGCAGAAGAGCGCGATCCCCGAGCGGCGCTGGCTGTTCCATGGATAGGTGCGCTGCTTTTCCTGGGCGAAGAAGAGGAAGTCGCGAATGCGGCGGCGCTGCTTTCGGGCGAAGTCGCCAAGGCGAGCGCAGTAGAGATGCACGATGCCGGTCTTCACCTTCGCCACGCACACTGAGCCGTCGCGGCGGATGCGGTCGTAGAGGATGTCGATGTCGAAGAGGTACGGATCCCAGCCGGAACCTTCAAGCAGAGAACGGCGGAAAACGAAGCCGTTTGCGCCGATGGTGGGAATCGATGTGCCGGAGAGGCGCAGCTTGAGCCAATTGCCGCAGTCTTCGGAGGGAATGTCGAGGCCAGTCCATCTGCCTGTGATGCCGCATGTGCGGTCGTAGTTGCGCGTGAAGAGGCATAGAGGGTCGTTCATGCCGAGTAGGGCGAAGTAGCGCGTGAGTGACGGATCCTGCGCGCGTACCGTGTATGAGATTGGCTCCGACGCGACCACCTCGGGATCGGAGAAGGGGGCGAGTAGGCGCGAGATCCAGGAGGGGTCGGGCAGGATGTTGTCTGAATCGACGAGGGCGATCACGTCGCCCGATGCGGCCTTTATGCCGGCGGTCTTGCCGGCTTCGCCGGTCTTGAGAGGATTGGGCACGATGATGTCCACGCCGGCGACGCGGGCGATTTCAAGCGTGCTGTCGCTGGAACCAGCGTCGGCAATCACGATTTCATACGAGCTGCGCGGCACGTCCTGGGCGCGGATGGCGTCCAGGCATTCTCCGAGCGTTCGTTCGGAATTCAGGGTGGGTATGACTATCGAGAGTTTCACGTGCGGAAGATTATAGCAAAAAAGTCTTAAAGTTTGAAGGTTTGAAAGTTTGAAGGTTTTTCGGATGCGCGCGTGGTCTTCCAAAATGGCGGGAGCTTTGGTATAATATCGTCTCTTGGCAAAAGGAGTTGTGGATACGGTGAAATCGAAGAATCTTAATGTAAGAACGCTTGCCTTGGTGGTGGCGTTCTGCTTGTGCGCTGCGGTGTATGCCGGGGCGAGAGAGGCGTCTGCTGGTGAACGTTGTCCGTTCGTCCGTTCGCTCGTCTCGCGGATGCTTGACGCCCGCGACGGGGCGGTGGCGCCGAAGAAAGACATGTGGTACGTCAAGGCAAAGCCGCTGGATGCGGCGGAATGGCCGTTCGATCTGGCGCGTGTGGAGGGGTTGCTCGAGAAGGCCATGGTCAGGACTCCGGGCGGACCGTACCGCCTGCGCCGTCAGGCGGACGAGGCCGATCAGCGCAAGGCGGGCGCTGATGCGCTTGCGTACGCGAACAAGATCATCTGCGAGTGGGCGGTGATGTCCCTCGATTCGAAATTCCAGCGCTGCGACGCCGACACCATCAAGACGCTGGGCGCGTATCGCGTGAACCTTGACAAGGACTTCTGGTCCAACTACGCCATCCTCACGAAGTCCGGCGCAGTTGGTGGCGGCTCATCAAAGGCCGGCGGCTGGATAACGGCATGGAAGGTCGCGAAGGACCTCTATCTTGTGCTCACATCGGAACTTGCGAAGGAATGCAATCCGCGCGACTATCAGTTCGTGATGTGGGACGGCGAGAAGGACTGGCCGATCGTGGGCTTCGACAGCTTCCCCGACGCCGCGCGCTTCGCCCTGGTCAAGTCCCTGCTCGACGATCCAGGCTCGGCAAACAACCTCGCCGCTCTCGTCCACTCCCGCGACGCCAACCGCTCTATCTACATGCGCGAGTACGTGGAATCGCTTCTGCGCCGTTCGGCGGCGGGCGGGTGCGACGCGGCGTTCCACAATCTGGGCGTTCTGATGGAGGAAAGGGGACTCGCGGAAGAGGCAGAGGCGTTCTACAGCCGCGAACGCGCCAAGGCCTCCGAAAGGCGGGGCGACTAGCAATGTTCGCGGCGCGCGCCTACATGCTGGACATCAGCCGCGACAAGGTGCCCACAATGGGCACTCTGCGGCTTCTTGTGGACCTCCTCGCCAAATTCGACTACAACCAGCTTCAGCTCTACACCGAACACACCTTCGCCTATTCGCATCACCGCGCCGTGTGGGAGCGCGCCTCTCCGCTCACCGCCGAGGAGGTGCGCGCGCTCGACGCGTACTGCGCCATGCACGGCATCGAGCTCGTGCCAAACCAGAACTCGTTCGGACACTTTGAGCGCTGGCTCGTGAATCCTGAGTACAATCACCTTGCCGAGCTCCCGAACGGCGGAGCACCTCTCCCTTGGGGTGGCTTCAAGAAGCATCCCACCACGCTCTGCCCCACAAACCCGGAGTCGCTCAGGTTTCTGGAGGGGCTTTTCGACGAACTGCTGCCGAACTTCGAGTCGCGTCTCTTCAACATCGGATGCGACGAGACGTTCGATCTCCTTGGGAACGGACGCAGTTCCGAGGCTGTGAAGAGCGAAGGCGAGGGGCGCGTGTATCTGGAGTTCCTCCGCAAGGTCGCGGCGCTCGCCCGCGCGCGCGGCAGGCGGCCGATGTTCTGGGGCGACGTGATACTGCGCCACCCCGAGCTCGTGCCTGAGCTGCCGAAGGACCTCATCGCGCTCGACTGGGGATACGAGGGAAACCATCCGTTTATGTCCGAGGCCGAGCAGTTCAGTCGCGCGGGGCTCGACTTCTACGTGTGCCCGGGCACCAGCTCGTGGAACTCGCTCGCCGGGCGTATCGAGAACATGCGCGAGAACATGCAGGCCGCCGAGGCCGCAGGGCGCAGGTTCGGCGCGAAGGGATTCATGGTCACGGACTGGGGGGACGGCGGGCACTGGCAGCCTCTCGTGGTCTCGCTTCCAGGCCTGATACTCGGCGGCAACCTCGCATTCACCGGTCCCTCCGCAAACAAGATGAACCTCGAGGAGGCGCTCAACGGCGTGATGGGCGTGCCGCTCGGCGGCACGCTGCTGAGGCTCGGCACGCTCTACCTGCGAGGCGGGGCGCTGCGCGCGAACGCGAGCGAGCTTTTCCGCATTCTCGCGAACGACCACGGATATTCGCGCCATCCCGGGTTGACGGACTCGGTGCTGGCAGAGGTTTCGTCCGTAGCGGAAGGCTGCCGCCACGCGGCGGCGGCCTATGCAGGCGGCGCATATCCGAATGCGTGGGCGCAGGAGATCGTGCACGTGGCGAATCTAGTGGACGCCGCGTGCAATAGGCGCGACGCCGGGAGACTGCGCTTTCTGCGCGAGGAGCACGACCAGGTGTGGAAGCTCCGCAACCGCCCCGGCGGCATGGAAGATTCACGCTCAAAGCTTCCGAGGTTCTAGCGTTTAGCAATGCATGGGGGCGAATTTGCAAGGGACAAAACGCCGCGGAAATGATAGAATATGTCCATACGTTTGGAGAGTCTCTAAAAAATGACAAAACGAAAGAACAACATCGTGCGCGGCGCCGTGTCGCGGGAGGTGCTGCCGTGGATCTGATGCTGCTCGCAAACAAGTTCAACGTCAAGGGCCGTCTCGTGACGCTCGTTCCGTTCGGGAACGGCAACATCAACGACACGTTCCTCGCCGTCTTCCGCAACACTTTCACCGAGACGCAGGCCGTGCTGCAGCGCATCAACGGCGCGGTGTTCACAAACCCCGGCGCGGTGATGCGCAACATGCACAACGTCACGCTCCACTGCCACGAGAAGCTCGAGGCGGACGCCGCCGCGGCGCGCGACGACCGCGTGTGGCAGATGCCGCGCATAATCAAGACGAAGGAGGGGGCTGACTTCGTTCAGGACGAGAATGGCGACGTGTGGCGCATGATAACGCGCATCCTCTCGGCGCACGCCTTCGACACCGCGCAGAGTCCCGAGCACGCCCTCGAGTGCGGCGCCGCGCTCGGGCATTTCCACTACCTTGTCTCCGACATGGACCCGTCGCTCGTGGTGAATCCTCTTCCCGGCTTCCACGTGACGAGCGGCTACCTCGCCCAGTACGACGCCACTCTCCAGAACGAGCAAGCCTGCGAGCTCCTCAACGCCTCCATGGAGGCGCGCCGCCTCGCGCGCTACATCGAGGAGCGGCGCGACTTCGCCGTATCCCTCGAGCGCGCCGAGGAGCGCGGCGAGCTGCGCAAGCGCATGTTCCACGGCGACCCCAAGGTGAACAACATAATGATCGACGACTTCACCGGCAAGGGCACCGCGATGATAGACCTCGACACGGTCTCCGCCGGCCTCATGCACGTGGACGTGGGCGACGCCGTGCGCTCGATCTGCAACCCCGTGGGCGAGGAGGAGACGAACCTCGGCAAGGTCTCGTTCGACGAGAACATCTTCGGCGCCTTCATGAAGGGCTACATGAGGGAGGCCGGCGTGTTCATGGACGCGGCAGACCGTGCCTACCTCTACGACGCGATACGCCTTCTGCCGTTCGAGCTTGGACTGCGGTTCTTCCAGGACTATCTTGCCGGCGACCGCTACTTCAAGGTGCGCCAGCCAGGCCAGAACCTCAACCGCGCCCGCGTGCAGTTCCGCCTGTGCGAGGCCATCGAGGCGCGCGAAGGCTCGATCCGCGGCGCGCTCTCACGTCTCTGATCCAAAGGAAAGCGATGAAGATCGTATCTGTTGTGGGCGCAAGGCCCAATTTCATGAAGGTTGCGCCGTTCTGCAGGGCGCTTGAGGCGTACCCGGAGGTGGAGCATCTGCTTGTCCACACCGGCCAGCACTACGACGTGAGGATGAGCGAGCAGTTCTTCAACGAGCTTGCGATACCGCAGCCCGACGTGAACCTCGGCATCGGCAGCGGATCGCACGCCGAGCAGGTGGGGCGCACCATGATCGAGTTCGAGAAGGTGGTGCGCGCCGAGCGTCCCGACTGGGTGGTGGTGCTGGGCGACGTGAACGCCACATGCGCATGCTCGATAACCGCGAAGAAGGAGCATGTGAAGTGCGCCCACATCGAGGCGGGTCTCCGCAGCCGCGACATGGACATGCCGGAGGAGGTGAATCGCCTTGTCACCGACCGTCTCTCCGACCTCCTTTTCGCGCCAGACCGCATCAGCTGCGCCAACCTTGCCGCCGAAGGCGTGCCCGCGGAGAAGATCAAGTTCGTGGGCAACATCATGATCGACACGCTTGAGCGTGAGCGCGAAAAGGCCGCCGCGCTCGACGTTGGTGAGATAGTGCGCGCCAACCTAGTGGACGGCGCCTCGGCTCCTCCGCCGGACCTCTCGTCGTACGTCGCGCTCACCATGCACCGCCCCAGCAACGTGGACAGCCGCGAGACGCTCGTTCCCGCAGTCCGCTTCTTCCTCGACGAAGTGTGCGCGGAGCATCCGGTGGTCTGGGCCATCCATCCGCGCGCCAGGAAGATGCTGGCCGGCTTCGGCCTGTGGGGCGAGGTGGCGGCGCATCCGAACATGGTGCTCGTGAATCCGCTCGGCTACCACGCCATGCTGCGCCTCAACATGGGCGCGAGCCTCTTCATGACGGATAGCGGCGGCCTGCAGGAGGAGTGCTGCGTGCTGGGCACGCCCTGCCTGACGATGCGCTGGAACACGGAGAGGCCGATAACGCTGATGGAGAACGGCGGAGCGTCCATTCTCGTGGGCAACGCCGTCGAGAGGATGCGCGAGGCGTACCGCGCGCAGATCGCCGCGCCGCGCCGCGCGATGCGGCCTGAGCAGTGGGACGGCCATGCCGCCGAGCGCATCGCCCGCGCAATCGTGGAGGAAGGTTGACGATGAAGCAGATTCTTCAGAGTTTCAAGACCGGCGAGCTCTGGCTCGCCGAGGTTCCCGCCCCCCTGTGCCGCCAGAAGGGCGCGGTGGTGCGCACTTGCGCGAGCTTCGTGAGCGCAGGCACCGAGCGCATGCTCGCCGAGTTCGCGAAGAAGGGCCTCGTGGGCAAGGCGCTGCAGATGCCCGACCAGGTGAGGAAGGTGCTTCGCAAGATGAAGACCGAGGGCGTGTTCGCGACCATCGAGAAGGTGCAGGCGAAGCTCGACCAGCCAATCCCCCTCGGCTATTCGAGCGCTGGCGTGGTGGAGGAGGCGGGGCGCGACTCGGGCGGGCTCAAGGCCGGCGACCGCGTGGCGTGCGGCGGCGCAGGCTTCGCCAACCACGCCGAATACGGCTACGTGCCGAAGAACCTGATCGTGAAGATTCCGGACGGCGTCAGCTTCGAGGACGCAAGCTGCGCGACGGTCGGCTCGATCGCGCTCCAGGGAGTTAGGCAGTGCGATCTGCGCCTCGGCGAGACCGCCGCCGTGATAGGACTTGGCCTCATGGGCATTCTCGCCGTGCAGATGCTAAAGGCGAGCGGATGCCGCGTGATCGGTTTCGATCCGGACTCCTCGCGCTGCCGCCTTGCGGAGGAGCTTGGATGCGACGTGGCGGTCTCGGACGCTCTCGCCCCCGCGGCTCTGGCGTTCTCCGCCGGCCACGGCGTGGACGCCGTTCTGATCACCGCGGCTACGCATTCGGACGAGCCCGTGACCGTTGCCGCCGAGATATGCCGCAAGAAGGGAAAGGTCGTCGCTACGGGGCTCGTGGGCATGAACTTGCCGCGCGACCAGTACTACAAGAAGGAGATCGACTTCCGCCTCAGCTGCTCGTACGGCCCCGGGCGCTACGACCCGATGTACGAGGAGCAGGGCGTGGACTACCCGTTCGGCTACGTGCGCTGGACGGAGCAGCGCAACATGGAGGCGTTCCTGCAGCTGGTCGCCGAGGGCAGGGTCACTCCCTCGAAGCTCGTCACGCACCGTTTCAAGTTCGACGATGCCCTCGCCGCCTACGAGCTTCTGCTCAGGCGCACCGAGCCGTATCTGGGAATCGTGCTCGAGTACGACGCGCCAAGGTCTTCGCCTTCGCGCAGGATCGACTTCGCGCCGAAGGCGCCCGCCGCCGAGGATGCGGCGCAGCCGAAGGACGGCGTGGGTGCGTCCTTCATTGGATGCGGCAACTTCGCGAAGGCGGTGCTCCTGCCTGCGGCAAGGAAGACGGCCGGGCTTCGCCTGCGCGGCGTGTGCACGGCAAGCGGCATGAGCTGCGCAGAGACGGGCAGGAAGGAAGGCTTCGCATTCGCCGCCACGGACCAGGCCGAAGTGCTGAAGGACGCCGAGACGGACCTCGTGGTGGTGACGACGCGCCACGACCTCCACGCGGGGCAGATCGCCGCAGCGCTTGAAGCGGGGAAGAGCGCGTTTTCCGAAAAGCCGCTCTGCATCAGCGAAGAGCAGCTCGACGAACTTTTCGTGAAGATCGAGAAGCTTGACGTGGAGGGCGCGCTCGCGGGCGCGCTGCCTGCGAGCGGACGTGTGATGGTGGGCTTCAACAGACGGTTTAGTCCGCATGCAAAACTGTTGAGGGAATACTTCGCCGCGCGCACTCTTCCGCTCGTGATGCACTACCGCGTGAACGCGGGCTCAATTCCGCGCGACGTGTGGATACAGGATCCGTCAGTGGGCGGCGGCCGCATGGTGGGCGAGGGATGCCACTTCATCGACTTCATGAGCTACATCGCCGGCGCGCCGGTCGTGAAGGTGCAGGCTATGTGCATTCAGACTGCGAACGCCGCCGAGACGCCGGAGGACTCCGTGTGCGTGAACCTCCAGTTCGCCGACGGCAGCGTGG
>JAFXIL010000097.1 GCA_017563185.1 Kiritimatiellia bacterium
GCCGGCATCCCCAACAACCTCCTTCCCTACGTGGCGCAGGTGGCGGTTGGCCGCCTCAAGGAGCTGAGCGTGTTCGGAAGCGACTACCCCACGCCCGACGGCACGGGAATACGCGACTACATCCACGTGGTCGATCTCGCAATCGGTCATCTGCGCGCGATCGAGAAGCTCGCCGAGAGGCCCGGCTTCAAGATCTACAACCTCGGCACTGGCAACGGATACTCCGTGCTGCAGATCGTCAAGGCGTTCGAGGCCGCAAGCGGCAGAAAGGTGCCGTACGTGATCAAGCCGCGCCGCCCGGGCGACATCGCCGAATGCTGGGCCGATCCCGCCCTCGCCGCAAAGGAGCTCGGCTGGAAGGCTGAGCGCGGCATCGAGAAGATGTGCGAAGACCTCTGGCGCTGGCAGTCAAAGAATCCGTACGGCTACAAGGGGCAGTGACGACGCTGGACGAAATACTCGGCGCCTTCGAGGAGGCGCTGGAGCTCGAAAGAGAGCTGGGCACGCGCACGGTCGAATGCGACCGTGCGCTGCTCATGCCGGCAGTTCTCCAGCCTTGCAGCCCCGAAACCACGAAACCTCGTTCCCCCGAGATCCCTAAAACAGAGCCCCCGAAGCCCGAACCTCAAAGATCCGGCAGCGTAGAACCTTCGAAGCCCGAAGCCGCGCAGCCGCCGGAGACCAAGGACTTCGCCTTCATCGTGGACAGGCGTCCGGAAGGCGAGGCGGCGGAGATGATGCGGAATATGCTTCGCGCAATGGGGTGTTCGAACAGGGATTCGATGGTGAAGGAAGCCGCCGCCGCCGCCACGGAGAGGCCGCATGCGCGCGTGTACATCGTGCTTGGACGGGAGGCGTTCCAGGTGTTCGCGCCGGGTCAGCGCGCCGCGCTGGGAATGTGGACTAAGGTTGCGGACGTTCCCGCAGTGGTGACGTATTCGCCTGCGAAGATACTTGCGTGTTTCGGCAGTGTTGGCGAAGGCATCACAAAGGCCAAGCGCCAGATATGGAATGATCTAAAGAGCGCGCTTGCCATCCTCGGCCGCGCGCCAGTCACCGTCAAACGGTAGTTTGCCATGGATCTCTACTACTTCACGGTATTCGCCTGCTTCGCCTTCGGCATGGGCGCCTGCATCGCAAGCTTCCTCAACGTGTGCATCTGGCGCATTCCTCGCGACGAGAGCGTGGTGAGCCCGCCCTCGCACTGCCCGCGCTGCAACGCGCCCATCCGCTGGTACCAGAACATCCCCATCGTGAGCTGGTGCTGCCTGCGCGGAAGATGCGCCAGCTGCCACGAGCCGATATCGGTTCGCTACACGATCGTCGAGCTCATGGGCGGCATCCTGTTCCTGGCGGCCTACGCGCAATGGGGAATGCCGTTCTTTCTGCATTCGGAGCCTGCTCTGGGGCTTGTGGCGCGGCGCATGCTCTGGACTGTTCCCGCGTGCTGGATAGCGTTTGCAGGGCTCATGCTCGGCTCGTTCATAGACCTTGAGCATTTCTATCTGCCGGACCGCGTGACGATCGGCGGAATGATTCTCGGTGTGCCGCTGAGCTATTTCGTGCCCGAGCTGCAGGGCGAACTGAAGAGCCTGAACGCTCTCTACATGTCGCTTGCGGGAATGGCGGGCGGTTTCCTATTCATGTGGCTGGTTGGATGGACGTTCTCGAAGATCCTCAAGAAGGACGCGCTTGGCTTCGGCGACGTGAAGCTTATGGGGGCGGTGGGGGCGTTCTTCGGTCCGTGGGCCGTTCTCTTCACGATAGTGGCATCGTCCTTCGCCGGGGCCGCGGTGGGCATTGTGATGATAATAAAGGGCAAGGCGAGGTTGGGTGGTTTCACTGCCGTGCCGTACGGCCCGTTCATCGCGATGGGGGCGGTGGCATGGGTGTTCTGGGGGCCGAAGGTCCTTGTGTGGTATCTCAGCCTTGGAATGGGCCAGAGCGGGATATAGGGAACGCGCTCGCTTTCACGCCGTCACTCTGGTGGGACAGGGGAGAATCGAACTCCCAACCTACGGTTTAGGAAACCGTCGCTCTGTCCAGTTGAGCTACTGTCCCGAAAGAAAGTAGCAATATGATATCAAATATCCGCTTCACATGCTAGGGAGTATTTGATAAAATTTATCTTGTCAACTTATGCCACAGTCTATACACATAGCCTTGATATTAGCCGCGTGGGGAATCTGCGCGGCGGGGTTCGCGTACTACGCGGCCTCCATCGCGCGAGAGATCACCTACGTGACTCTTGCCGACGGGCGGCGCACCGAGCGGCGTCTGCCGCTCGTGATGCGCATGCTGCTGCCGTTTGTGCCAAACCTCCGCGCCTTCGTCAACGCGAAGTTCTTCGAGAAGGCGCGAGGCGAGGCCGACTGGATGATCGTGGCCTCCGGGCTCGAGGGGCTTCTTTCCGGCGAGGAGTTCATTGCGCTGAAGTTTCTCATGCCCATCGCCTGCGGCGGCGCGTGGATCCTCGCCGTGCTGGGCCTGGGCGCGGCGATGCCGGGCTCTTTCTTCGCCGAGAACTGGCTGCCTTTGTGCATGCTTGGCGTCTTCTGGAGCTACATCTACCCGATCTCGTGGCTGAGGCGCACGCTCAAGCGCCGCCATTTCTCGATCATGCGCGCTCTGCCGTTCGTCCTGGACCTGCTCACTCTCAGCGTGGAGGCGGGCATGGACTTCATGAGCGCGCTCCAGCGCAACTGCGAGCGCCGCAAGCTCGATCCGCTGAACGAGGAGCTCATCCGCATGACGAAGGAGATACAGGTGGGCACGCCGCGTCGCGTCGCGCTCAAGAACATGGCAGAGCGCGTGCGCCAGCCCGACCTCAAGAGCGTCGCCTACGCGCTGGTGCAGGCCGACGAGCTTGGCGTCTCGATCGGCTCCATCCTCCGCATCCAGAGCGAGCAGCTGCGCGGCAGGCGCTTCGACCGCGCCGAGAAGCTCGCCAACGAGGCTCCGGTCAAGATGCTGGGGCCGCTTCTTCTGTGCATTTTTCCTGCAGTGGGCGTGATTCTGCTTGGGCCGATACTCACGCAGCTTGCAAAGAGCGCCTTCTGACGGATGAAAGGGGAACTTGAGAATGAGCAAAAGCACACCATGCATTAAGGTGACGAAGGGCCCGCTTGCGGGGCAGCGCTTCGAGGTGCCGCCGGCCGGGCTAAGAATGGGAAGGTCTTCGTCCTGCGAAGTGACGGTGCAGGATCCCGCGCTTTCGCGGAACCACTGCCTATTCGAGCTGCGCGACGGCTCGGTGTGGGTGACGGACCTTGCGAGCGCGAACGGCACCACGGTGAACGGCGCGCTGCTGGGGGCCGACTCTGTGGAGCTGAAGGCGGGCGACGTGGTGGAGGCCGGAGAGACGACGTTGACGGTGGCCGCGGCAGACGAAGGCGCCCCCGCCGCGGTGGTTCCTGCGGCGCAGGCCGCGCAGTCCCCCGCCGAGACGAAGGTCGACCTCGGCCTCGGGCGCAAGGATGAGCCGGGCCGCGCAGGCGGCAAGCCGGCGCCAATGCGCTTCGTGATCTGGGCTGTAGCGCTACTTGTCGTCGCGGGGGCCGCGGTGGTGATTCTTTCGGACGGCGCCCGCCTGAAGCCCGAGCCGGCCGCGCAGCCGCTTCAGGCCAAGCCCCCTGCGCGCCTTCTCGCGCTCTCGTTCGAGAAGGTCGAGGCCGACAAGGAGAGCGTGTACCGCTACGCGCTCTCAATGGACCAGGCCGGAGTGATGACTGTTGAGATCGACGACGTGCCAAAGGAGAACCGCCACGTCCGCAAGACCTCACAGCTGCCGTCCAACGCGGTGGAGCGCCTCACCGCCATCCTCTCCGCGCCGGAGCTCTACAAGCTTTCGCCTGAGTACACTGGCGTGCCTCTCGTGGCCGGCACGCTCAAGAGCTTCTCGCTCAAGGTGGTTCGCGGCGACAAGGTGTTCTCCACCTCGATCGAGAATGCGCCCGAGCCGAACGAGTTCCGCGCCGTGCGCGAGCAGCTCGAGACGTTCTCGAAGAACGAGCTCGGCATCTGGGCCATACAGTTCTCCGCCGAGAAGCTCGTTGAGATGAGCGCCGAGCTGCGCCGCGAGGGCGACGCCAAGTGGGAGGAGCGCGACGTCCAGTACGGCAACATCGCCGCCGCGCTCGCCGCGTACAACGAGGCCGTGTTCTACCTCGACACCGTCAACCCCAAGCCCGAGACGTACGGAGCTCTGGTCAACCGCCAGAAGGAGGTTGAGGCCGAGCTCGACAAACGCTACCGCGACCAGCGCTTCCGCGCCGACCGCGCGATAAACCTCGCCGACTGGCGCACGGCCGAGCAGGAGCTGCGCGTGCTGTGCCAGATGGTGCCGGACGCCAAGGATCCCCGCCACTCGGAGGCGGCGGGCAAGCTTCTGGACGTAGAGAACCGCATGAAGAAAGGGCTCAAGTGATGAAGATCCACGTGTTTTCCGCCTGCTGCGCGCTTCTGTGCGCGCTCGCCGCCTCGGCAGTCGAGCAGGAGGTGCCCGCGCGCCTCGACGTCACCGCCCAGCCCGAGGGGGCGAAGGTGTTCGTGGACGGCAGGCTTCACGGCCCGGCGCCGTGCTCGGTGTTCGGCCTCGAGCCAGGAAGCCACCTGCTGCGCGTCGAGGCGCCGTCGTGCGTGACGCAGCACGCGTTCGTGCAGATAAAGCCCGGCGCGTTCGAGCAGAAGAACTTCCAGCTCGCTGAGGAGAAGGGCATCATCCTCGTGAAGACGGAGCCTGCGGGGGCGGACGTGAAGTGCAACGGCGTGTCGCTGGGCGTGACGCCGCTTCTCGTGACGTCGCTTGCGAGCGGACGCGCCCACTCGCTGGTCCTTTCGCTGAACGGCTACCAGACGAAGAAGATCGAGGTGCGCACTGACGGGAGGCGTCCGCTCGTGCGCGAGGAGGAGCTTTCGCTCGACTCCGGCGTGGTGGAATGCAGCACCGAGCCAGAGGGCGCAACCGTGATAGTCAACGGCGTTGAGCGCGGCGTGACGCCGATTAAGCTCACGAACGTGCCCAAGGGGCTTGCGACGATAGTGTTCCGCCTCGCGGGATACGAGGAGGAGACGCGCGAGCTGCGCATGCAGGCGGGGGCGAGCCAGACGCTCTCGCTGCGCTTGAAGGGGCGCGCGGCTCAGCTCAAGGTGGTCTCGACGCCCGAGGGGGCGCGCGTGTTCATCGACGACGACTTCAAGGGCAAGACGCCGCTGGACCTCTCCTCCGTGAGACCGGGCGAGCACAGCCTGCGCGTGGAGCTGGAGGGGTATGCGCCCGCCACGCGCACGGTGGAGATCGCGAACGCGGGGGAGTCCACCGAGGAGTTCACGCTCGAGAGCACGCTCGGGCGCATAGAGATCATAACCACGCCACCCGGCGCGCGCGTTTTCATCGACGGCAAGTCCGCCGGCACCACGGCCGAACAGGGCGATTCCGTAAAGTCGAAGCTGCTCGCGATCGAGAAGGTGGCGGTGGGCTCGCACACGGTGCTGGTGCACTGCGATGGGTATGAGGACAAAGGCTACAAGATCAACGTCACATCGCGCGAGACCACCCAGCTCTACGCGCGCCTGAAGCGCATCTTCACGCCCGACACGGTGGTGGACACCACGCGCGGCATAGTGCGCGGCGTTCTGGTGGAGAGGGATCCTCTTGGAAACATCACGCTTGAGACGGCCCCAGGCGTGCAGCAGCGCATACTCGCACCAGACGTGCGCAAGGTCTCCGCGATAGAGAAGTGACCGCATGCGCCGTTTCGTCTGAATCGCCATGGGAGACAGAAGCCGTCTTGACGCTCTTCTCTTTGCACGGGGGCTTGCGCCTTCGCGCACCGCCGCGCAGGCGCTTGTCCTCGCGGGCAAGGTGAGAGTGGACGGGCGGGTGGAGACGAAGTGCGGGCGCGCCGTCGCAGAGGATGCGGCCGTCGAGGTGGAGGCGCCGCAGCGGTTCGTCTCGCGCGGCGGCGAGAAGCTCGAGGGCGCGTTCGAGAAGTTTCCGGGATGGACGGTGGAGGGGCTGGTGTGCCTCGACGTGGGCAGCTCCACAGGCGGCTTCACCGACTGCATGCTCCAGCACGGCGCCGCGCGCGTGATGGCCGTTGACGTCGGCACTAACCAGCTTGCGTACAAGCTAAGGTCCGATCCGCGCGTGTGGGTGCGCGAGAACTTCAACGCCCGCCATCTCACCGTTGCCGACATCCCGGAGCGTCCCGCGCGCGCCGTGACGGACGTGAGCTTCATATCGCTGCGCCTCATCCTGCCCCCGATGGCGGAGGTGCTTCTGCCGGGCGGCGAGATGGTGTCGCTCGTGAAGCCGCAGTTCGAGGCTGGACGCGGCGAGGCGCCCGGCGGGGTGGTGACGGATCCAGCGGTGCGCGAAAGGGCTCTTGGCGAAATCCTGGACTTCGGCCGCGGCGAGCTTGGCCTCGAGCTACTCGGCGTCGAGGAGTCGCCCATACGCGGACGCGAGAAGGGCAACATAGAGTACCTCGCCTGGTGGCGCAAGTCCGGGGAGGCTCGGCCGTGAACGAAGGCTCGTTCTTCCAGGATCTCGCCGTGTTGATGGCGGCGGTCGGACTCGTCTCCGCGCTCTTCGCCCGCCTCAAATGGCCGAAGGTGATCGGCTACCTCCTCGCGGGCGTGCTGATGGGCGAGCACACGTGGGGAGGCTCGTTCCTCGTGGACCCGAAGAGCATCAATGCCATCGGCCAGCTCGGGATAGTGTTTCTCATGTTCTCGCTCGGCCTGGAGTTCAGCGCCGACGACATGAAGAAGACGCGCCACGTTACGGTGCCCACGGCGCTCTTCGACACCGTGATGATGATATGGCTGGGATACACGGTGGGGCAGAGGGTGCTGGGATGGAACAGCGTGCAGTCGCTCTTCCTCGGGGCGGCGGTGTGCGACTCCGCGACGACTCTCCTCGCGAAGACGATCGAGGAGATGAAGTGGCGCGCGCGTCCGTTCGTGCGCTTCATCTTCGGCACCACGATATTCGAGGACATCCTCTGCGTGGGCGTGATCGCGCTCGTGACGGGCGTGGCGCGGGGGAAGGGGATGAGCGCGGGCGCGGTGGGGCTGTCGCTAGGCGGGCTGCTCGTCTTTTTCGTCGGCGTCGTAGTGTTCGGGCTTCTCCTGGTGCCGCGCGTCCTCGACCGCGTGGGGCGGATGAAGGACGACGAGGCGCTTCTCCTCGCGCTCCTCGGCTGCTGCTTCCTCGTGAGCTACGTCGCATACCGTCTCGACTACTCGCTTGCGATGGGCGCCTTCCTCATGGGCGTTCTCGGCGCCTCGAGCGACGTGCGCCAGCGCCTCAACGAACTCGCCGCTCCGCTCCGGAACATGTTCGCGGCCGTGTTCTTCGTGACGATCGGACTTCTCGTGGATCCAATGGCCTGCCTGCGCAATCTGCCGGCGATACTGGGCATCACGCTGCTGGTTCTGCTCGGCAAGGGATTCAACTGCTTCTTCATGTCGCTCGCCACGGGGCAGAAGGTCAAGGACGCCGTCCAGACCGGCTTCGGGCTCGCGCAGATAGGCGAGTTCGCGTTCATGGTGGCGCTGATGTACATGACGCAGACTGGCGACTCCGCAAGCCCGATGTACCAGATCGTCGTCGGCGCGTCGCTCATCACCACGGTCCTCAATCCCGTGATGCTGCGCATCTCGGATCCCGTCGGCGACTGGTGCGAGGCGCACATGCCGGAGCGCATGCGCGGGTGGCTTGCGGCGTACGGCGACTGGCTGCAGCGCTTCCGGTCGGCGCGCGTTCCCACATCCCTCCAGAAGCATCTGCGAAGCCGCGTGGTGTGGCTTGCGGTGCTGGCGGCCCTGAACCTCTGCGTGGCAGTCGCGGCTGCGATGCTCTCGCGGCTCGACTACACGCCGTTCTCGGTCTTCTTCGACGCGCACAAGACGTTCTTCTTCTGCCTTGCCGCGAACCTCTTCTGCGTGTCGCTCTTCGCGCCCGCGTTCGGCCTTGCGCGCTCTCTCGGGCGCGACATCTCGGCCGTGCTCACGGGCACTCGCCAGCCGCGCAAGTGGAAGGCCGCCGTGCACGTGGTCGTGGAGTGGTTCACGCTTGCTCTTGTGATGACGCTCGCATTCGCGGAGCTCGTGATGCTCAACGTGAACCTCCAGCCGCCTGAAATTCCCGCGCGCATCGCGATATGGGTGCTTCTCGTCGGCGCGGGCGTGTTCGGCTGGAAGCGCTTCCGCCAGGCGGGGCGTGCCGCCGGATACCGTTTCAACATGGCGCTGCGCGCGGAGAAGCGCAGGTCGCGCTTCGGGAAGGAGGCGTACCGCGACAAGGCGATCACGCTCACCGTGCCGAGCGACTACTTCGTGCACGTGATCGTGGGCGCGAACTCGCCCGCGGCGGGCGAGACGATCAAGTCGCTCGACATCCGCGCGAAGACGGGCGCGAGCGTGGTGGCTGTTGTGCGCGGCCAGGACCGCTTCCGCAATCCCGGCCCCACATGGCAGTTCGAGCCCGGCGACGAGGTGCACGTGATCGGCGACCCTCCGCAGATCGCCGCCTGCCGCGCCCTTTTCAGTCCCGCCGGGTAGAGAAGGCGCCTGTCGACAAGATGTTCACAAGCCTGTCGACAAGCCGTTCACAACAGTCGACAACCCTTTCGCCTCCGCAGCCGCCCAAGTGTGCTATACTTTCTGCCGTCTGCGAAACGAAAAACGAATCGAATACGGCAACCAGAAAAAATAAATGGCAACTGAACTAAGAACACTTCCCCACAGCTCGGAGGCCGAGCGCGGCATAATCGGCTCCATCCTGCTTGACACCAACTTCGGCGACGACGCGCGCGTTCTGGACCTCTGCCAGACGCGCGGCCTCGTGGCGGAGTCATTCTACGAGCCGCGCTACCGCATCCTCTACGACACTTTCCGCGAGATGAGCGCGGCCTCCGCCCCGATCGACGCCGTGACCCTCGTGGATCGTCTGCGCGCCACCGGACGCCTCGACCAGGTGGGCGGCGTGGCCACGATCCAGGCGCTTGTGGACTCCACGCCCACCAGCGCGCACGCCGAATACTACATCGACATAGTCCGCCAGAAGCACCTTCTGCGCACGCTCATCCAGCGCGCCCGCGAAACCGAGGCCCGCTGCTTCGACGACGCGCAGAGCGCCAATGCCGACATCCTCCTCGGCGAGGTTGAGAAGAGCTTCCTGGAGATCGGCGGCGCCGCCGCGGAGCGGCTAGACTGGCGCACCGCCGTTGAGAACACCCTGCGCGCGATGGACCGCCTCTTCGACGAGGGCGGCGGCCACTTCGACGGACTCTCCACGGGCTTCAAGTATCTCGACGAGAAGCTCATGGGCCTCAAGCCGGCGGACATGATCGTGATCGCGGCGCGCCCCTCCGTTGGCAAGACGTCGCTTGCGATGAACATCGCCGAGTGCGTTGCGCTCGGCCAGGACATCAACGGCATGCCCACCAAGTGCGACGGCGGCAAGAAGCATCCAGTGCTGATGTTCTCGCTGGAAATGAGCACAGAGGCGCTCGCCAAGCGAATGCTCGCCGGGCGCGCGCAGGTGGACACGTGGCGCCTCCAGCGCGGCCTCATGTACAAGGACGAGCGCATCGACGCGAGCGCCCGGCTGATGTCCGCGGCAGGTACCTTGCGCGAGGCCCCCATCTACATCGACGACACGAGCGCCATCGATGTGGCCGACATGCGCGCCCGCGCCCGCCGCATGAAGCGCATGCACAACATCGAGCTCATCGTGATCGACTACCTGCAGCTGGCCAACTGCCGCGAGTTCGCCAAGCAGGGCCGCCAGCTCGAGACGAGCCGCATCTCGGGCCAGATAAAGGCCATGGCAAAGGAGCTGAAGGTGCCCGTGATCGTCCTCTCCCAGCTCTCGCGCGCGAACGAGAAGGACGGCGACAAGGACGAGATTCCGAAGCTCTCGCACCTGCGCGACTCGGGCGCCATCGAACAGGACGCCGACGTCGTGCTGCTTCTTCGCCGCCCCTGCCGCACCAAGACCGCCAGGTGGCACGAGAACAAGCTTCTCGCGATCGTCGACGTGGCCAAGCACCGCAACGGCGAGACAGGCGAGGTGGACCTCAACTTCTACAGCGAGGGCACCCGCTTCGGCGACAGGCCGCAGAACCAGCGCGACGTCACTAGCGACGACGCCGCCACGGCAGAGGCCGACGCCGCCACCGCCGAGGAGGTGCATGAGCTTCCTCCCGAGCTCGCGTCGCAGCCCGGCCTTGGCGCTCCGGTGCAGTTCGAGCAGGAGGTGCTGATCTGATCCGGCCTGCCGCAGCTCTTCTCGCCGTTTCGGCGGCCGCCTTCGCATGCTCGCTTCACGCGGGCGTTGCTAACCCCGCGCTGAATCCGGTGCGCGAGCTGCCCGCGCCGCGACACGCCGCGGTGAAGCTCGTGGAAGGTGGAAGGCCGCTCTTCACGATAGTGTGGGATTCCCGCGCCGAGGCAGCCGCGCCGCTCGCCGCCGAGCATCGTCCCGTGCGCGAGGCCGTGCGCACGCTCAGGCGAGAGTTCTACTTCTGCACCGGGCAGTATGCGGCAGTGGCCGACGTGCGCGAGCGCGGGAAATACGCGTCGGGCCCCGTGATCCTCGTGGGGCCGAGCGCGCTTACGGAGCCGCTTGGAATCAACCCGCGCAGCCTTCCGCACGAAGGCTTCGTGGTGACCACGTTTTCCAACGGCGTGGCAATAGTGGGCAACGACTCGTCTACAGACCCGGCCTTCCCGCGCGCCACTCCGCTCCTGCGTCTTGGCCCGAGGCGCGCGACGCTGTGGGGCGCGTATGATTTTCTCGAGCGCTTCTTCGGCTGCCGTTACTACTATCCTGGCCCGGACGGATGCGTGCACCCGAAGTGCGACTCGCTCTCGATCGATCCCTGCGCATACGTCGATGCGCCCCGCTTCAAGAACCGCCGCGGCGCGCCGCGGGAGCTGGAGATGGTCTCGCGCACCGTGGAGTGCAGCCTGGTGGGGGCGCATGTGGCAAACTATCTCGACGCGTCGCGCGCCGCGTTCACCGAGCCGTTCGTGTCGATGCACTCGCCCATGCCCGACCTGTGGGCTGCCGCCAACTCGAATCTGATCGACAGGGCTTTCATGCGGAACCTGAGCGGAAAGCGGTATTTCTGCCCGACGAACCACTACCAGAACTACTACGACGTGACGAACCTCGACTTCGCGGACGATCTGGTGCGCTCGCACGAGAGACTGTATGCCTCGAACGGCGCGCAGAGGGAGGGGCTGCTCTTCAGCAACGAGAGGTACTGCGTGTTCGGCCAGTGCGATGCGTTCTGTCCGCTGGATGTGATGCAGTCCAAGGATGCGGTGAAGCGCGAAGGGCTCATCACACCTGCCCATCTCGCCCTCGGCCCCACCGCGTTCTACGCGGATGTGTACGGAAGGTTCTACCATCGCCTTGCGGAAGGCATTGCGAGGCGTCTGCCGGGAAAGAGGCTTGTGGTGCTGCCGTATGCAGGATGCGTGTATCCTCCGCTTCTGCCGCGATACAGCCGCCTTCCGGACAACGTGGAGGCCGGGGTGTGCCTCGCGAAGATGCCGCGATTCGTGCGCAATCCGGAGGCGCGCAGGGTGAGCGTGGACATCATGCGCCGCTGGCAGGCGGCCCTCGGGGGGCGTCCAGTTCGCCAGATATGGACGTACAACGCCGGCAACACATGCTTCGAGCATGCCGTGGCGAACGAGTTCCTCCCCGAGATGATCGCCGCCTTCGGCGACACCCTCGGCGACGTTGGCATAAACGTGGAGACCGGCATCTTCCCCTCTCCCGCTCCCGGCTTCGCGGTGGCTCTGCATTTCTACTACGAGACGTACTGCGCCTTCCGCGCGCAGTGGGGCGGCGCCGCGTTCAATCCGTCCGCCGCGCTCGACGAGCATTGGCGGCTCTTCTACGGCGAACATGGCGGCGAGCTGCTGAGACGGCTCCACGCAACGCTCATGGACGCCTTTCTCGCCGTCTCCGTGAAGAACGCGAGGTCGGGCTCCACGTACCCGCCTGACATTCTGGACGCGATCGCAGCCCGTCTTGACGAGGCGCGCCGTTTCTTCGACGGCTGCGGCGACGATCTGCTGCGTCGCCGTTTCAGGATCATGGCGTATCCACTAGAGTTCGAGCTAGACCGCCAGCGCGGCATCCACGCCGGCACAGTCAAGGAGCCTGAACGCCGCCTGCGCTTCATCGCCGGCGACGAATAGTCGCGAAGCGCTTGACCTTAAGGCGGGGGGATGTTATACTCTAGGCATGGTATGTTACAGGTAGAGTAAAATTCAAGAAGGAGCATGTCATGAAACTGGTTGGCGCAAGTTCTGTTATGGTAAAATTCGCTGCCGTTGCCGTGTGCCTGATGGCGGCGGCCGTCATGGCCGACGAGACGATCTCGGCAGACGTCACGTTGAGCGCCGATGCCGACTGGCGCGCGAAGGGCATGGTCACCATCGCCGAAGGGGTGACTGTGAGCCTGAACGGACACAACCTCTCGCTCGCCGGCCTTGCCGGCGCAGGCACGATAGACAGTCCGATTGCCGATCTCACGTCGCCTTCGGGCGCATCGTCGTCGCCTACGACATTCCTCGGCGGCAACGCAGGCAACCTGTTCAACAACAACTTTGCGCGCAGTGGTACGGACAACTCCAAACGCATTATCGTGGCGAAGGCGAACCTGCCGCTCATCGTCGACTACGACTTCGGTGCGGGAAACGAGAAGACGATCGACATGTACAATGTGTACTGTGGCCCAATGCAAAACTACCAGAAGCGTTGCCCGAAGTCATGGACGTTCGAGGGCTCAAACGACAATCAGAACTGGACCGTGCTCGACACGCGCAGCTCCGAGACGGGCTGGAGCGCCAATAACGCTGATTGCCGCACAAAGACCTTCGAGAACACAACCGCCTACCGCTACTACCGGTTCAAGGCGACGGCCGCGCAGGACAACACCGACGGTTATCTCGAGATGGTGCAGCTCGAGTACTTCGACACCTCTGCGTGCGACGAACTCCACCTGGACATCCCGGCAGAGACCACCGTCGAAAATGAAGGCGTGGCGATCAAAGGCAACATCAAGCTGGTGAAAGAGGGCGCGGGCACGTTCATGGCGGCAAAGTCCGGTCAGACATACCTTGGCGGCACTCACGTCGTCGCTGGCACGTTCAAGGGCGGCAGCACCAACAACGTCTCGGGGTACGCAGGCACGGGGCCGATTCTCGTTGAATCAGGCGCCACGCTCGACATCAACGGCAATCTATACTTCTACCTGAATCCCATAACGCTGGCGGGCGGCACAGTGGCCAACACCGGCACTTCGCCTACCATCAACCAGACGCAGCTTGCCGACCTTACCCTCACGGCCGACTCGTACTTCAACGCCCAGGGCTCGCTCGGCATGATCAACGCCGGCCATGCGGAGAGCAGGATCGACCTTGGCGGCCACACGCTTTTCGTGCATATCGGTCCGGACGCCGTGTTCCGGCTTGACAACACCGACGTCGTCAACGGCACGATCAAGGTTGTCGAGAACCATGGCATCATCTCGTTCGTCAACAGAGAGGTCCGCTCGCAGAACGCGACGTTCGACTTCACAGGAAAGTTGAGCTGCTTTGTGGACTCCAAGGTCGGCGACATGATCTTGCGCGAAGAGGAGTTCTCCGCTCCCGCCGCGCCGAATTTTTTCAGCGTCTTCGGGAAGCTGACGCCCCTCTCGGACGACTTCAGCAACATGGAGATGCAGGACGGCTCCACGATCGACCTCTCCGCGCGCACCAAGTCGCTGAACACGGCCAACCCCACTGACGAATACCACATAACCTTTGTCTCGAATGCGGTGGTCACCTTGAACCTGGAGGGCCGCACGCCCGCGCTCGGCGAGAAGCTGATCAGCTGGCGCAAGAAATGGCGCCCGGCAGAAGTCACGTTCCAGTTCGACGTGGCGACGGCGCAGAGCGGCATAGAGCCGGTTCTCACCGACACAGGACTCTTCTACGGCGTCGATCCCAACTCGACACTGGCGGAGTATGCGTGGTGGACCGGCGACGCCAATGACGGGAATCCTGCGAATCCCGCCAACTGGACGTGCAAGAACGCGGCCGGAAACATCATCGAGAACGGCCTCCCGGGGACTATCACCACTGCGAGCGTGACGGGGGCGACCGATTTCCAGGCTTCCGCCGATTCCTCCTTCGTCTGCGAGGTGTTCGAGATCGGCGACTGCCGCCTGACGGCCGACTGCGACTGGCGCGCCGTAGCCAGGTTCTCGCTGGATGCGGAGTCCAAGATCGATCTCAACGGCCATAAGCTCTACGTCAACGGGCTCTACGGCGATGGCGAAGTCACCGGCGGCGAGTTCGACCTCACAACGGACGATCCGGGCAGGGCGTCGTCGCCTATGGCATTCTTCGGCAGCACGACGGCGGCGAACCTCTTCAACAACAACTTCTCGCGCAATGTCGATTCCGTGCATCGCGTCATCGTGGAGACGAAGAACCTGCCGCTCGTCGTGGACTATGATTTCGGCGAGGCGACGTACGTCGATTCGTATGCGATGTACGTTGGCCCGGACCACTGCATGCGCACACCGAAGTCGTGGAACATCTATGGCTCTAACGACGGCGCGAACTGGACGCCGCTCGACTCGCGCACCGTGCCGCTCGTGGGTAGCAGCGCCCTCTGCAGGCGCTTCGGCATCGCCACCCCCTCGTCATACCAGCGCTACAGGTTCGAGGCGACGGCCGCGCACGACGTCAGCGACGGGTTCCTAGAGCTGGTGCAGCTGGAGTACGGCGACACGCGCGCGACGGGCGAACTGCACGTCAATGTGCCGGAGGGCGAGACGGTGAGAAACGCCAATGTCCTCTTGACGGGAAAACTCAAGTTCGTGAAGGAAGGCGCGGGAACGTTCATCGCTGCCAAGGCGGGGCAGACGTATTGCGGCGGCACCGAAATCGTGACCGGTCTGCTGCAGGAGGGCGCATACGGCTACGATGCGCCTCTTGGCAATGCAGGCGCGGTCGCAATTGGCCCAGAAGGGCGCTTCAACATGGCGATGGGCGCGTTCTTCGGCTATCCGTTCGTTCTGGCGGGCGGCGAGATCGGCAGCAGCGCGGACTTCACCGGCACGAGCCGCACGATTCCGTCGCTGACGCTGACGGCCGATTCGCTGTTCGACGCCACCCGCACCATGGGCCTCGTGGGCGACGCCTTCAAGGCGGAGCCGACATCCACTCCGAAGGACGCCAACGCGCCAACAGTGCTTGACCTCGGAGGTCACACGCTCGACGTTGTCATCGGTGGTGACGGCAAGGCGTTCCGCCTGAAGAACACGACGGCTCTCAACGGAAAGGTGCGAGTGGTAGAGTGCGCCGATGGTGGAATCTTCTCGTTCATCGACACCGCGGTGCGTGCCGAGACGGTGGACTTCGAGATCAAGGGCGAAGTGCGTGTGCATTGTCCCACAACGGTGCGCAGCCTCACTTTCGACGAAAGCGTGTGCACTGCAACAGCAGCAGTCCAGTCTAAGCGGAGTGTGGTGTACGTGCTGGGCACGTTCAAGACGGCGGCAACGGACTTCCCGAACGTGAGAATGATGGACGGTTCGGTGCTTGACCTTCGCGACGGGCAGGGAGCGTTTGCGGCGGAGAGCACGTCGGAGGACGATTTCGGGCTCTCCTTCGCCGACGGCGCCACGGTGATGCTCGATCTGCGCGGTCGCCGGTTCGTGAACGGCGACTACGCGATCACCTGGGATACGCCTCCGGAAAATCTCGCCTCGCTCAAATTCAAGGCATACGGAAGATCCCCGTACACGTTCTCGACGGATGCGGGCGGCGTGCGCGTATTCAGCGGAATGGTAATCTCTATCCGCTGATTTTTCCTGCATGGCGTTCAGGTGTCTAGCGGCGTTGTTGCTGACCGCGTGGTCATGCGCGGCGGCTGGGCGCTTTGGCGCGTCGTTCGACGGATATGAGGCTGGCGAGCCGCTTACCGACAAGGGAGCGACTGGTGGCGGATGGGAGCCGTTCGCGGCGGATGCGGTGGCGTCCAACGTGGTTGAGGGCGCGCGTGGCGCCATCGCGTTCAGCAGCGTAGAGGCGCTCGTGTTCGCGTCTGACACGGCGGGCGCGGAGACGACGTCGCGCGTCGAGTTCTCGATCTGCCCCGATGCGCTCATGGGCGGCGAGCCTCCGCCCGACGAAGGCATGGCCGCGCTCTCGCCTGCGATTGACGCCGCGGGCGAGACGGGCTTCTACGGATGGGGCAACGGCCGGTGGCACTGGCTTTCGGCGGCGAACGTGGCGCCTGCCGCGGGCGAGTGGATCCACGGCTGCGTGGAGACGCGTCAGGTGGGCGGCGCGACGTACGTGGGCTATCTCGTGAAGGACGGGCAGGGAGTGTATGTGAGACTCGCGGACCGTGACGGGCGCACGTGGTTCTGCGGACGCGCTGCGGAGTCGGTCTCGCCGAGCAAGGTGGCGTTCTCCGGAGTGGGCAAGTTCGGCGCGTTCACTGGCGGCGACGAGCCGGACGCGCGCGAGTACAGGGTATATCACTGGATCGGCGGCGAGGCGGGCAACTGGGAGGAGTCCGCCAACTGGTCGCTCGTGCCGGGCGGCGAGCCGGCTGACGCGTTCCCTTCGGAGGCGGGCGACTTTGCGAGAGTAGCGGGCACGGTGGCGCTCACGTACCGCGGCGCGACGGCGGGGGTGAAGGACTTCGCGGTGGAGTTCGAGGAGGGCGCGCCAAACGTGGTGGGCGGCGAACTGTGCATGACGGCGCTGAAGCTCAAGACGAACCGTCCGCGCGTGGGCCACGCGCTTTCCGTCGAAGTGCCGTCCCTCTTCGGACTGCATCCGGAATGCTCGTTCGTGTGGCAGCGCGCGCCGTGGAACAAGCGCTGGGGCGGCACACCGATTTCGACTGCTGCGGAATACACGCCAACGGTGGACGACTACGAGCACTGGCTGCGGCTCGTCGTGTATGCGGGCGGCGGAGAATCCTACCGCAAGGAGTTCTACTTCTCGAAGCTGCCCGTCTTCTACATCGACACTGAGGGCGGCGTAACGCCCACCGAGAAGAAGGTGGAGCATCCCGCCACCATCTTCGTGCAGGGCAACGACGAGTGGAAGCACCAGTACGAGGGCACGGGCGTGGTGAAGGTGCGCGGCAACACCACATCCACGTATCCGAAGAAGCCATACAAGATCAAGCTCGACGACAAGACGAACATGTTCGGCATGGGCAAGAGCAAGCACTGGGTGATGCTCGCGAACTACAACGACATCGCGCAGATGCGCAACAAGCTCGCATACGACTTCGCGAACGAGATAGGCTCGTTGGGCATGGACTCCACCTGGGTGCAGTGCGTGCTGAACGGCGAGTTCACGGGCACCTACCAGTTCTGCGAGCACGTGCGGGTGGGGCCCGGGCGCGTGGAGATATTCGACTGGGAGGACGCGGTGGCGGACAAGACCGACCTCTCCGGAATCGATCCCGAGCTCGAGGACATCTCGGGCGGCTATCTATTCGAGTTCTCCTCCGAGATGGACGAGCTCACAAAGTTCACCACGAAGTCGGGCTACCTCTCGCTGCCCACGATGGTAAACTCTCCCGAATATCTCTACACCAATCCCGCGATGCTCCAGTACTGCAAGGACTTTCTGCAGAACTACTGGGACGCCTGCACTTCGGCGGACCGCCGTTCGAAGGAGGGCAGGCACTACAGCGAATACTGCGACGTGGATTCGATGGTGCATTTCTTCCTCGTGGAGGAGCTTTTCGCGGACGGATGCGCCAAAAGCCGCTTCGCGTATCTCGACCGCGGCGGGAAGTTGACGTGGGGTCCGGTGTGGGACTTCGACTGGGGAATGGGGTCGATCGCGCAGGACAACACTGGCGGTGCGCCGAGGTCATGGTACTGCGCGAGCGGAGTTTCGGGCTCGAAGGAATACTCGATGTTCAAGGAGTGGGGCAGCGACTTCTACTTCTGCACCAAGCTGCAGAAGCGATACTGGGAGGTGCGCGCAAAGTACATCGAGGCGTTCTGCGAAGGGGGCCTGATCGACCGGTACGAGGCGTATCTCGCCGAGGCGTGCGCGGCGAACGACGCGCGATGGCCGCGCTCGCGGAATTTCGCGCAGGACGTGACGGTGCTGCGGAATTTCTTCAACACTCGCATAGGGTGGCTTGATGCGCAGTTCGAGACGGTGCCCGGGTTGATCGAATCCCTGCGGGGACCGAGGCAGACGAACCAGTCCACCTGGGATCCCGGCGCCGAAAGCGGCGTGCTCGGCGAAGCGCCTTCCCTGCCGCTAGAATGGGTGCGTGCGGCGCTGGTGGGCGCGGATCCGACCTTCGGCTACGCCTCGCCCGAGCGGCTCGCGGCGGCAGTCACCAACACGCCGAGCGCGTGGGGCAAGGCTACGCCGCTTTGGCACGACTGGGTGGGGGGCACCAATCCGGATCCTGCCGGCACGAACGCGACGCTGCGCATTGTCGAGATCGGGCCAGAGGAAGAAGGCGCTGTGCGGCTTCGCTGGACGCCAGACCTCGGCGACAGGCGCATCTACACGGTGTGGGGCTGCGCCGATCTCGCCGCGGGCGACTGGCATTCCCCCACAAACTCCGCCGACCGCTTCTTCAAGGTCAAGGTCTCTCTTCCGCCCGGCGAATAGATATCCCCATGAACTTCTTCATTTCTTCGCTGAGTTCCCCGATGTCGTCCTCGATGCCGGGTATGAGGTATGCCTGGATCGTGTTCCAGTGCCTGCCAAGCCTGTATGGCGGCATTTCAGGGAGATTGGGCCGTTCGTCTTGTGCTTTCATGCCCATGGTATAGCATAAAACCGGATAAAATCAAGGCAAAAACGAGTAAAAGTGAAATTACCC
>JAFXIL010000098.1 GCA_017563185.1 Kiritimatiellia bacterium
ACGCGGTCGTTGCCTGTATTGACAGTCGCTTCAAAGAAGGAGATCGTGAACGGCCCGATCGTCGTGCTCGACGTCGCGCTCGCGGGAACAAGGAAGCCGCCGGTCGTGCGGCCGGCGTCGTTCAGCTGGTTCACCATCGCGCGGCCGGTCGGCGGCGCGGAGGCCGCGATGCCGGCGTCGGAGATCGTCACGGGGTAGGCGTCGGCCTCGTTCGCCTTGTAGGCGTTCCAGCCGCTCGCGGAGGCGTCGGGCGTGTAGGTGCCGGTGCCGTCCACGAGGAGCTCGTTCATGTGCCAGACGCCGACATAGTCCGCGAGCGACCACACCTGCGACGACGCGGGCTGGCCCGCCGGCGCGCCGCTGGCGTCCCAGTGCATCTTGATTGTCGCGGCGTCGGAAAGCGACGGCACCGAGACCCAGACGAGCGACTCGCCGGTCGTGTCCCACGTATCGACGTCGCAGGGAATCGCGTCGTCGTTTTCGTCCGTGAACCAGATGCAGCTCGCCGTGGGGCAGTCCACGTAGGAGAAGCCCGTCGGCGCGTCCTCCGCGAGCCGCACAAGGACGGGGAAGTTCGCAAGCGCGGTTGACGGCGCCTGCGGGAACGAAAGCTCGCAAGTAAATTCTGCGCTGGCGGAGAGTGCGACGAACAAAGTGGAAGCGGCCGCCACCACAACAGAGAGCAGTTTTGAGACCTTCATGTTACATTCCTCCCATTATTGTTTGTTCGGTATTATACAAAAACGCGGGGAACAATGCAACCCCCCACGCGCTCAACTCGCGCAAAAATCGCCGCTCAGAATACGCACGGCCGCAAGCCGGGTTTTCTTTTTAGCCGCAAAGAACGCAAAGGTCGCAAAGTTTTCTCTGCCACGGAAACTGCCGCGAACGGCGCCCTTATCCAGGAGACGTGTTGAAACGAAGTATCACCCCGGCGTCGTCAGAAAACGCGTTGCTCTTCTCCAGACGTTCCTTCATCACCTCGAAGTCTCCACAGGAAAGCCACTGGCTGAAGTCCCATAGCCGCGACATCGCGGCTATGAGCACATCCGGGTCGCCATCGCGAGACATACGCCTTAGCGCTCCGATGTAGTCAGGGCGGAAAACGGTCGGGACCATTACCTTGGTCTGCCCGGCCGCCGTGAGCTCGGCGTTCATCATCAGGCGAGAGATGCGTCCGTTCCCGTCCTCAAAGGGATGAACCTCGCTGGTGACGAACATGACGAACACCGCCCGCGCGAAGGGATGCCGGATCGAGCGTGACATCTCGAATCCGCGCCTGAGCGTTCCCCGCACCCTGTCAAAGGTCACGAAGTGCGTGTTCCCGGCCCGGTTGTCGCGCGTCTTGAACATGCCCGGGCCGCACGACGGCCGCCCCGACATGACGACCCGGTGCCGCCCCCTGAGAAGGTCGATGAACTCTTCCGCCGTGCCGGCCTGCCTGCGCATCTCCGCGCGGTTTGACGCAATCGCGTATGTACCGAGGATGTCGTGGCTGTCGGCGTTTCTGGACGGCATCGGCACGCCGGTCTCCACAATGCGCCGCGCCTCGTCCAGCTCAAACGTGGTTCCCTCGATGTAGTTCGAGAAATAGCTTTCGAAAAAGGCGAAAGTAGTGTAGTCGGCATCTGACGCGCAGGCATCCGGGCGTTCCGGAAACTCCGCGTGGCCAAGCCGCTCCAGCAGCTTTCCAAAAAGCTCCACCCTAAAGCTGTCGAACGGCTCGCCGGCGGCGCGCGCCAGGGCGACGCTGGACTTCAGCACATTCGCCGGACGCGTCGAGAGCATCGCCCCCACCATCTTGTCCAGGCGCGCAAAAGAACGCCTCTGCCCAGTCGCGGCGGCCACGGCCCTCGCCTCGTCCCGCAGCTTGTTGAGCGCCTGTTCGCCTCCTGCCGCGAACTCCGCCTCAAGACGTTCCTCCACGGCCTCGACGGGAAGGCACTTCTCGACGCCGCCCTGGGTGCGGTCGGGTTCGAGGTTCTCGAGAATCGCCCTGGCGTGGGAAGATACGCCCAGCCCCGACAGGAACGGGTGGTCCGACGGCAGCGAACCTGGCGTGGCAACGAAGTGGATCGTCACTCCCGGCAGTGAAACCTTGCGGGTATACTTGTATCCAAGAAAGACGTGCCCACCGTGAGGCGCATACTCAAACGCAGTCCTGTAGCTCAGCCTGGCGCCTGGCCACAACTTCCCGACAATAGCCCAGAGATTGCGCCTGACAATGTTCTCCGGCAAGTCAGTCATGTTGGTGGTATATAGACGCGATGCCAACCGAACAACCAGCCCTTTTCGCTTGAGATTAGACAGCAATTTCGCCACCGCAGGATCTGCCGATCCTACGATAACTTCATTTAGCAATTGTAGATTTTTTTCCATCATGAGCCGACGTTCGCCTATTTCCGGTAAATATTTTTCCAACATTATACCAAATCCGCGTATATTTTTCAATCATCCGCAGACTGGGGACAGTCAAATCGCGCAAAAATCGCCGCTCAGAGTGCGCAACGCACCTACCCCAGCCCCGCTGCCACGACGTCCCCCATCTCGTGGCAGCGCTGGTAAAGTTCCGCGTTTTGCGGCCGCCGTTCCATCGGCGGCCAGAGCGAGAGGAAGAGCATGCGCCCTTCGGCGCAGAAGCGCTCCTTCTCGCGCGGCGGATGCCACCGCTCGTGGAAGCCCTCGGGCGAAAGCACAACCCACTTCCCGCCCACCTTGGCGATGGCGTTGCCGCATTCCTTTTCCAGCGGGCTCATGAACGTTCCCACGCCTGCGCCGCCCGGCCCGATGCGCGCGCAAGAATCCACAAGCGCATTCCACTCCGGCGTGCCCGGCTTCGTTGCGCGGTGCCCCTTCACCGCCACAAGCACCGGCAGATCGAGAATCGCAAGGTTGCCATACGCGAACCACTCGCGGCCAAGGAAAGAGACCTTGTGCACCTTGCCAAAATATCGGCGATTGGCGCGGCGGAGCCAAGCCCGCTCCGGGTTTTCGCGAATATAGCGCGTAAAGGCCACGAGCTGGCCATCCTTCTTCACGATCCAGTCATGCCAGGCTCGCTCGAAGACAGGGGCTGGCGGGGCGGACGAGGCCGCCCCTGCAACACTCTTGCCCTGTTCGAGCCGTTTTGCGGTGCCGGCCCCCGTCCTCTGCACCGCGTTTTGCGGCGCCTGCCCCGTCAGGCGCCAATACTCCCCTGCCAGCGCCTTCATCAGCTGGTAAACATAGCTCCCGAGCGGCATCTGATCGCCGGTATCCTTGATGCGGATGAGCAAGTGAATGTGATCTGGCATGATCACAAAGCAGTCTATCGGCCACAGCCCCCACCACTTCGCGGCGAATTCGCGGATCACCCGCGCAAATGCCTTGGTAATCTCGTTCTCGACAAGGTAACGCGGCCGCCCGTGCGCGTTTTGCGGTGCCGGGCCCGTCCGGCACCATCCCGGCGGCGGCGCCTCGTCCGAGATCTGCGAGAAGGCGGCCAGTTCCGGCAGCCGCTTCAGCGTCACCATGTAGAAGAATGGCCGCTTGTAGTCAAATCCCCGCAGACGCTTCATCTCATGCCTTCGCCGTCATCTCCGCGTGGCGTTCGTCATTTCGAAGACGAGTTCGCCGCCGGACATGAGGTCGGCGTGCTCGATCGTCTTGTCGAGCGGC
>JAFXIL010000099.1 GCA_017563185.1 Kiritimatiellia bacterium
GCAGCAGGAGCAGCGGCAGGCGCAGGCGCGGGCGCGGGCGCGGGCTTAGCAGCAGGCTTAGCGGCAGGCGCAGCGGCAGGCGCCGGTGCAGGTGCGGGCTTAGCAGCAGGAGCAGCGGCAGGCGCAGGCGCAGGCGCGGGCTTTGCAGCAGGCTTAGCAGCAGGAGCAGCGGCAGGCGCAGACTTAGTGGGCGCAGCGGGAGGCAGCGCGGGCATCTGCTGCACTGGAACCGGAGCCTTTTCGCCGGCCATCAGAGACCTGGAATTGGCCTTTGAGGTGAGGCGTGCGAGAACAAGCGTGTTCGCGAGGAAAATCGCGCCCAGCCAAATCGTGACCTTGATGAGCACGTTTCCGGCATCAGCGCCGAACACGGCCTCTCCCATGCCGCCGGCAAGGCCGCCAAGGCCGCCTTCTTTCGGCTTCTGAAGCATCACAACGAACCCGAGCAGCAGGCACGTCACCACTTCCACGACATAGAGGAATCCAATCAGATAGGTGATCATTTTTTTATCCTTCTTTTTTTGTTCTTTTCTTTCGATTGCCGACGGCCGCCGCCGAACTCATTCGGCCTAAGCCCCAAACCCTTTTTAGGGATCCACGAACTCCAGTTTAAGAGAATCAAGATCTATTCTGCGGTAGTAGCAGTTGCGCGGCGCGCCGCTCTTGTTCTTCGTGTGGCAGATGCCGCCCCGGCACGGACGCACGATGTACAGAAGCGAGTTCTGCTCGCAGTTCACGTACGCCTCGAGAAGGTCGAACGTCTCGCCGCTCGTCTCGCCCTTGAACCAGAGCTTGTTGCGGCTCGTGGACCACAGAACGAGCTTGCGCTTCGCGAAAGACTCCTTCATGGCCATCTCGTTCGTGTACGCCACGAGTATGACCTCCCTTGTGTCCGCATTCTGCACGGCCACGGGAATGACACCAGGATCGCACTCGGCCGTTCCGGCCGCGCGCGTATCCGCCACCTGACGCCCCACCTTCTCCAATTTGGTGAAGTCGAGGCGCAACTCGCTTGTTTCTTCTAAATCGCCCATAGGCATGATATTATAGCAAAAACGCCGCCGCTTGTGAACCGCGTTTTTGCCGCAATTGCGATGCTATCTGAAATAGATGAGAAGGCCCTTTCTCACGTAGATGCCGTCTTCTTGCACTATGATGCTGCAGCGTGAGACACTGCGGCTCTCGTCGTCCAGCACGAATGTGACGTTCTCGGGCGGCGAATCCCACGCCACGATGCGCTCGCCGTTGCGCACCACGCGGCCGGCGAGGTGGATGGTGACGGTGGATTCCGGCTCATACGTGGTCGCATCGCATCCCCACACGTTCGGGCTGTGCGCCGGCAGCTCTCCCCTGCACTGCGAAAGATCGAGGACGGCGTCCTTGCCGACATGGCACCCGTAGAATCCGGCGCCTCCGGGCTGGCACCGTTCAAGCACGTCAAGCGGATATATGCCCCGGCTCACAGTCTCCGTCTCTGCCATCGAGAAGCTGCGCACCACGGTGTTGGGGATACCGGCCCATATCGCCGCGCCACCCGAGAGGCTCAGGTCGAGCGTAGGCATGTGGAACGACGGAATCTGGAAGAAGCGCAGCCATCCGCCCGACTCCATGTGGAACACACCGTTCAGGGCCAGCTCGCCGAGGCGGAGCGTCTTGTCGCCGCCGAGACGCACCGTCAGCGTATGCCCGCCCAGCTCCAGGCGTCCTCCTTCTGAATACTTGAACGCGGCAGTCATGCCGCCGAAGATCACGGTGGAGCTTGGCAGATCAAAAGTCGAGTCTGCCGTGAGCGTGACGTTGCCCAGACCGCCATACCCCTCGACTGTCTGATCAGGACCCGAATTTGCAAGCGTGCCGCCGTTCAGCACGATGTCGTGTACGCGGTACGCATAGTGTCCGGCGATGTCGAACACAGCCCCGCTGTCGACTGTCAGCCTAGAATACTCGCCGCCCCAGAAGTACTGCGCTTCGTAGTACGCAAGGCTGTTCTGAACGGCGGTGCGCGGGCGCGCGATGCCGCACGCAACCACCGTGCCGCCGCCGTACTTCTGCCCGGAGACACCTCCGACGAGCGTCCCCTCGCCTTCCTTGACAAGTCTGAGATTGCCCGCAAGGACGGTCGCGTAGTTCTCGTTCGTCATGCCCTGCGGCACGTCCACGTGCAGTTCGCCGGGATTGAGTCCGCGCATGCAGATGACGTTCGTTCCCGCCGTCAGCGCGCCCGTGCCACTGGTGTTCGTCAGGAACTCGTGCCGGGTCGTCTCCAGAAGGCCGATCACGCCGTCCGTCGAACGGCGGGCCGGCAGGTACTCGCGAACGATGTTCCCCTCGGCGTTGAACACCCTGAAGTAGTAGAACCTTCCGGCGAAGGGAGCGCTCACGATGACGCCGGGGCTGGCGTTGTGCGCCGAGAAGAGGATGAACGGGCTGCCGGGCGTATACATCCCCGTCCCTCCAACTTTCACAGCGTTTCCGCCGTTGATCGTCGCATCAAGCGTATTGTTGTCGACCGCCAGTTCGTAGTCGGTCGTCGCGTTGAGTTTTAGCGAAGAAAGGGTGGTGCTGCCGTTGCGGTCGAAGCGGAAGTTATTGTTGATCGCGAAGCACGTGAACGTTCTGGCAACTTTGTTGTTGTTCATCGTCCGCGAGCAGTAGATGCACTTGTTGCCTGACGTGTTGGCCAGCCGAATCTTTACGTGTACGCGGTCTGTGCAGTCTGGCGTGTAGCCTGTGTTCACCCACGCGCCGCTCTCCACATTGATGTAGTCCAGCAGTTCATAGTGCTCGGTGGTGTCGGTCACCGTCATCTCCCCGCCGAGTCCATTGACGTAAAGTCTGTGCCCGTGCAGGTCGATGGTGCCGCCGCTGCACTCCGCGAAGTCGAGTCCGCGCCAGTCGCAGTCCGCCGTGAGCGTGCAGTCGCCGATTTCGAGCCGTTCGCACGCGAGCGGTGCGGACGCGGGAATCTGCATCGCCACGCTGCCTTCGATCCGCACAAGCGACCCGGCACCAGGCAAAGCGCCCTGGACGACCGTTCCGGCGGCATCCACGCATGACCAGTTGGCGGGGTTCGCCACATCGCCGTCTCCACCCCCGCCCGTCCACACGGCCTTGTCCACCACGCCGGCCGAACCATAGAAGAGACCTGTCTCGCCGGCCAGCGGCGCCACGCCTGCGGCCGCCGTCGCCTCGTCGAACGCGAACATCGTCCCCTCCGGCTTCTGCGGCCAGCCGACGATCTTCTCGCCGATCTGTAACGTGCGCCCGTGAACGTCCACCGTCACCGTGGAGTTCGGCTCGAACGAGATGAGCCCCGGCTCCGTGAACGTGCGCGGGTTTCCGGAACCCGCCACTGCGGCGATGCCGTTCGCGTCAAACATCTCCGTTTTCGCGGAAAGGTCGAGCGTGGAGCCGCCGCACATCGTGAGCGCCGGGTACATTTCGCCCGGGCGGAACCTGCCATGCACGGCAAGCGTGGAAGCCGTGGAGTTGAGCTGCCATGTGGCCCCGCCGTAGCTGAAGTCGCCGACGTCGAAGTCCCTGTACCCCTTGAACACGGCGCCGCCAGAAAACTCTACTGCGCACGAGGCGGGTCCATAGCCGTCTGTGGCTTCGAAACGTGCGCCCTCGGGGCCCTTGAGGAGCAGGCGCCCGCCCGAACCGTCGTCCCGCCAGGCGCCGAGATACACGAAGCCGTTCGCCTCGATCGTGAGCGTGTGCCCGTTGAGCGCCAGCAGGGATGGCGCCACGGCCATGTTCATGAACGCGAAGGAGTCGTCCCGCCCGACGATTCTGGCGTCTCCCGAGAGGGCGACCTCCCCGAACATGCGCTGCGTTGAGACGTTGGTGGCCACCACGGTGCCGGCGAGGTCCATAGCGTAGACTCCGTATGCCTGGCTCACGGAAGGTCCGAGGTCGAGCGTGGTTCCCGCTCGCACGACGACCTTGCTTCGCCCAATCGCGGCCTCCGGCTCGGCAAGGAACACTCCGCCCTCCGATATTATCGTGCCCATGTTGTACCCCTGCCGCGCCTTTGCGGCAACAAACAAGCCTCCGCCAGTCTTCTCCACGCGCACGTTGCCGTCGATCGCCACCGCGGCGTTGGTCGTCGCCGCGCCATCCGGCACGTCGATCAGCAGTGTGCCGCATCCGCTTTCGGCGAGGCCGTACTCAAGCTGCACAAGCTCCATCCATCCATTGCCTGGCTTGACGGCCTTGGTGATGGAAAGGCGGTAGCGCCTGTACGCAACGGTGTTGGCAAAGGTGAAGGTGCGGCATTCCCAGCCGGCCCACCCTGCAACGTCGGCGCGAGTGTCGAGCAGAGTCCAGATCTCGCCGTCGTCGGATCCGAAGAACTGCCAGTCTCGCGGCGCGCGCGACGCCTGCTCCGAGGTGGCGTCATCTGGCCCGATGTGA
>JAFXIL010000100.1 GCA_017563185.1 Kiritimatiellia bacterium
AAGTTTGAAAGTTTGAAAGTTTGAAAGTTTGAAAGTTTGAAAGTTTGAAGGTTTGAGAGTTTGAAGGTTTGAGAGTTTGAGAGTTTGAGAGTTTGAAAGTTTGAGGGGAGAAAGAATTGATGGAAAGAAAAAGACCGGCCCGCGAAATTGCGGGCCGGCCTTTTCCGTTGAAGCGGCGAATGCGCCTTACTTCTTGGCCTTGAAGCTCTCCTCGACGGCCACGGCGACCGCCACGGTGGCGCCGACCATGGGGTTGTTGCCCATGCCGATGAGGCCCATCATCTCGACGTGCGCGGGCACCGAGCTGGAGCCGGCGAACTGCGCGTCGGAGTGCATGCGGCCCATCGTGTCCGTCATGCCGTAGCTGGAGGGACCGGCGGCCATGTTGTCCGGATGGAGCGTGCGGCCCGTGCCACCGCCCGAAGCGACGGAGAAGTACTTCTTGCCGTTCTCGATGCACCACTTCTTGTAGGTGCCGGCGACGGGGTGCTGGAAGCGCGTGGGGTTCGTGGAGTTGCCCGTGATGGAAACGCCCACGTTCTCAAGCTTCATGATCGCCACGCCCTCGGGGACGTTGTCCGCGCCGTAGCAGTTCACCGCCGCGCGCGGGCCCTTGGAGAAGGGCTTCTTCTCGACAACGCGCACCTTTTCGGTATTGTTGTTGAAGGCCGTCTTCACGTAGGTGAAGCCGTTGATGCGGCTGATGATGTAGGCGGCGTCCTTGCCGAGGCCGTTCAGGATCACGCGGAGGTTCGTCTTGCGCACCTTGTTGGCGTTGAGGGCGATCTTGATCGCGCCCTCGGCGGCGGCGAACGACTCGTGGCCCGCGAGAAACGCGAAGCACTCGGTGGCGTCGTCGAGGAGCATCGCGCCGAGGTTGCCGTGGCCGCGGCCCACCTGGCGGTTCTCAGCCACGGAGCCGGGGATGCAGAACGCCTGAAGGCCCACGCCGATCTCGGCGGCGGCGTCCTTAGCCTTCACGCAGCCCTTCTTGATCGCCATCGCGGCGCCCACCGTGTAGGCCCACTTGGCGTTCTCGAAGCAGATCGGCTGCGTCTCCTCCACGATCTTGTAGGGGTCGAAGCCGGCCTTGAGGCAGATCTCGCGGCACTCTTCGATGGACTTGATGCCGTAGGGCTTGAGGGCGGCGAGGATCTTGGCCTCGCGGCGCTCGTAGCCTTCGAACAGCTTCTCGGAGGAAGCGGCCTTCTTGGGGGTGGTCTTCTTGGTAGCCATTTGAAATTCCTCCTGTTATTCCTTGCGGGGATCGATGTACTTGGCAGCGCCCTCGAACTGGCCGTAGTGGCCCTTCGCCTTCTCCCAGGCCTCGTTCGGCGTCATGCCCTTCTTGATGAAGTCGGTCATCTTGCCGAGAGAGACGAACTCGTAGCCGATCACCTCGTTGTCCTTGTTGAGGGCCATGCGCGTGCAGTAGCCTTCGGTCATCTCGAGGTAGCGGGGACCCTTCGCCTTGGTGGCGTACATGGTGCCCACCATCGAGCGGAGGCCCTTGCCGAGGTCCTCAAGGCCGGCGCCGATCACGAGGCCGCCGTCCGAGAACGCGCTCTGCGTGCGCCCGTACACGATCTGCAGGAAGAGCTCGCGCATCGCGGTGTTGATCGCGTCGCAGACGAGGTCGGTGTTCAGGGCCTCGAGGATCGTCTTGCCCACGAGAATCTCGCTCGCCATGGCGGCAGAGTGCGTCATGCCCGAGCAGCCGATCGTCTCCACGAGCGCCTCCTCGATCACGCCGTTCTTCACGTTGAGCGAAAGCTTGCACGCGCCCTGCTGCGGCGCGCACCAGCCCACGCCGTGCGTGTAGCCGCTGATGTCCTTAATCTGCTTTGCCTGAACCCACTTGCCCTCCTCCGGGATGGGCGCGGGACCGTGGTTGCACCCCTTCATCAGGGGGCACTGGTGCTGTACCTCAGTCGAATAGACCATTTTTAACTCCATTTGGGTGTAAAGAGATTGAATAGTTTATCAAAACGCGGCGGCAAATTCAATCACCATTCGCAATTGGGTCAGTTTTTGGCGTACCCAAGAGGCATAATCCGCACGAATGTGAAGCTACCCCGGCCTTTGTGGCGCATGACGAGAAAAGGCCGGGCCGCGAAGAGCGGCCCGGCCTTTCCGGCGCGTTCTTGCGAACGCCTTCGACTAGAGCTTGTTGTTGGAGCCAAGCACCTTCACGATCTTGTGGATGTAGAGCTTCTTCATCTCCTCGCGAGCCGGGCCGAGGTACTGACGCGGATCGAAGTGGCCGGGGTTCTGCGCAAAGTACTGGCGCACGGCCGCGGTCATGGCAAGGCGCGAGTCGCTGTCGATGTTGATCTTGCACACCGCGCTCTTGGAGGCCTTGCGGAGCTGCTCTTCGGGGATGCCCACCGCGTCGGGGAGCTTGCCGCCGTTCTCGTTGATGATCTTCACGTACTCCTGCGGCACGCTGGAGGATCCGTGGAGGACGATCGGGAAGCCAGGGAGCTTCTTCTCGATGGCCTTGAGCACGTCGAATGCAAGCGGCGGCGGGATCAGGAGGCCCGTCTTGGGATTGCGCGTGCACTGCTCGGGCTTGAACTTGTAGGCGCCGTGAGAGGTGCCGATGGAGATGGCGAGAGAGTCGCAGCCGGTCTTGGTGGCGAACTCGATCACCTCTTCGGGCTTCGTGTAGTGGCTCTCCTCGGCGACCACTTCGTCCTCAACGCCCGCGAGAACGCCCAGCTCGGCCTCGACGGTGACGTCGAACTTGTGCGCATAGGCGACAACCTTCTTCGTGAGCTTGATGTTCTCCTTGAAGGGAAGGGACGAGCCGTCGATCATCACGCTCGAGAAGCCCATGTCGATGCAGCTCTTGCACGTCTCGAAGCTGTCGCCGTGGTCGAGGTGCAGAACGATCTGCGGCTTCTTGCAGCCGAGCTCCTTGGCGTACTCCACCGCGCCCTGCGCCATGTAGCGGAGAATCGTGGGGTTCGCGTACTTGCGAGCGCCCTTGGAGACCTGCATGATCACGGGCGATTTCGTCTCAACAGCAGCCTGAACGATCGCCTGCATCTGCTCCATCGTGTTGAAGTTGAACGCAGGGATGGCATAGCCGCCCTTGACGGCCTTGGCGAACATCTTCTTCGTGTTCACAAGACCGATTTCTTTGTAGCTGACCTTCTTCATGTTCTTCCCTTTCATTGGAAAAGTGAGCTGATATTATACACCTGCGGGACGCGAAAAACAAGCCACATTTTTGATTTGGCGAGTTTGAAGTCTCCGATTCCAAGACGTGCTAGTTCAAACCCTGAACTTTGAACTATGTACGTTTTCGTGACAAATCTATCTCAATTTGTGTTATACTATCCCCAACAATTGGGGAGACTCCAATATGAAACGAGCATTCTCAGCGACAATCGTCTGCTTGTGGCTTATGCCGCTTGGCGCCGATGTGACGATCAGCGAGTTCATGGCCGACAACGGAACATCGCTCACGACGGCGTCCGGCGCGTTCGCCGACTGGATTGAACTGCACAACGACGGCACCGAACCAGCCGACATCGGCGGCTGGCGCATCGGCTCGTCCAAGAAGAACTCCGCCGGCAAGGGCTGGACGATTCCCGCCGGAACCGTCATCCCTGCCGGCGGCTACAGGCTGATCTTCGCCGACAAGCTCGACTGCGTCACGAACAACGAGCTCCACGCCAACTTCAAGCTCTCCAAGGCGGGCAACGACGACCACCTCTGGCTTGTCGATGCCGACGGCGCCGTGCACAGCGACTTCGGCGCCTTCCCCCAGCAGCTTGAAGACATATCCTACGGCCTCGGCCATCTCACCTCCTCGCTCGTCGGCCCCGCCACCTCATGCTCATACGCCGTAAACGGCGTCACCTACTCCGGTACTGGCCGACTCGGCGCAGCGGCCACCTCGTCCTCCGGCTTCCAGTGCACGCGCTACCAGATCAACACGACCGTCAGCAGCGTGGCCAACGCCCGCTCGTACATCGCGAACTCCAACCGCTGGAGCGAACAGCCCGTCTCCGCCTCGTACTACACGATCGCGTTCCTCGACAACTCCAGCACCTGTTCATTCAACACATCACTGTACTCCCCCTTCCCGGGCTGGTCCAACACCACCACCGACCACAACAACTTCGTTCTCACCGCCACTGCCTCGATATACATCCCCGAGCCGGGCGTATGGACCTTCAGCCTCGCGAGCGACGACGGTTTCGCGCTCACAATCTCGGGCTACGGCGTATCCTATTCGTCCGATTCAGTGTCCCGCAGCTTCGAAGCAAGCCTTCTGCAGTGCAACATGCCATCCGCAGGCGTGTACCAGGTGGACCTTCTCTACTACGAGCAGGGCGGCGGCGCGGGATGCGAGTTCTCGGTGGCAAGGGGCGCGCAGAGCACATTCGACTCAACGAAGTTCTCGCTTGTCGGCGCCAGCGACTGCCCCGTGCAGCACGCGGGCGCGTTCAGCCGATACATCGACACGGACATCTCCGCGCAGATCGTCAACCGCTCCACGCGCGTCACCGCGTCGTGGCCCTTCACTCTCGACGCCGTCCCCGTTGAAGGCGATACCGCCACGCTCACCCTCCGCTATGCAGACGGCTGCTCCGTGTCGCTCAACGGACACGACCTCGGCAGCTTCAACCTCTCCTCCGGCGGTGAAGGCGCCCTCTCCAAGCGCAGCGCGCAGGAGGCCGCCACGCCTGTCACCGTGAACGTGCCGTACAGCTTCTTCCAGGAAGGCGCCAACACTCTCACCGTCATCGGCCACAACAACGATTTTGCGGACGGCGACTTTCTCATCGCCCCCGAGCTCTCCTACTCCTTCGCGGCCGCCCACCCCGGGTACTTCCGCACTCCCACGCCTGGCGCCGCCAACACGGGCCGCATCTACGGCCCGCCAACGCCCGCCATAGCCGCCAGCGAACCGCGCGGGTACAAGACCGCCGAATTCGACGTGGAGCTCTCGTGCCCCGAACAGCCCGGCGGCGCCATCTACTACACTCTTGACGGCACCGAGCCCTCCGCCTCGAACGGCACGCGCTACACGTCGCCGATCCACATAAGCCGCACAACTGTGCTGCGTGCGGCGATGCCGGATCCTGACAGCGTGCTCGAGCGCACGACCACGCATACGTGGCTCTTCATGAGGGACATCCTCACGCAGTCCTCCACCCCTCCCGCCGGCTTCCCCTCAAGCGGATCCGTGAATGGACACACAATGCGCTACGGACTGAACTCGTCCATCCTCAGCACCGACCGCAACCGCTTCCTGAACGGCATCACGAACGACGAGCACGTGGCCACCATCTCGATCGTCACCGACCTCAAGAATCTCTTCAACGCATCAACCGGCATCTACGTGAACCCCGGCAACGACGGCATCGGCTGGGAAAGGCCCGTATCCGTGGAACTCATCGACCCGGTGCACGGCTCCAACAGCGAGTTCCAGGTCAACGCCGGCATACGCATACGCGGCGCGGCGTCGCGCGGCAACGGCAACCCCAAGCACTCCTTCCGCCTCTTCTTCCGCGAGCAGTACGGCTCGTCGCGCCTCTACTTCCCGCTATTCGGCGACGAAGGCGCCGAATCGTTCAAGAAGATCGACCTTCGCTCCGAACAGAACCACTCGTGGCACTCGACGAGCGAAATGCGCAACACGCTCGTGCGCGACGTCTTTTCGCGCGACTCTCAGCGCGACATGGGCGAGACGGCCTACGGGCGCAGCCGCTACTACCACCTCTACATCAACGGCATCTACTGGGGCATCTACCAGACGGAGGAGCGCGCCGAAGAGCATTTCGCCGAAGACTACTTCGGCACGCCCAAGGAGTTCTGGGACGTGGTGAAGAAGGACGCCGAGCGCACCCTCGGCTGCAACAACGGCACGCTCGACGCATACAACCAGCTGTTCAACCTCGCCATCTCGCAGGGCTTCGCCGGCACGCGATCCAACAACTACTGGACCGTGCAGGGCCTCTACCCCAACGGAACTAAGAATCCGTCGCTGCGTCCGCTCCTAAACATCACCAACCTCGTCAACTACGTGGCCATCACCCACTTCACGGCGGACGGCGATTCGCCCGTCTCCGAATGGAGCGACTTCTCAAACAACCTCAACATGCTCTACGACGAAACCGGCGCCAACGGAGGATTCTTCTGGCTTCACCACGACTCGGAGCACTCCATGGGCGCGTACAACGGCATCGCAGACTCCACCTACGGCTATCCCGCGAACATATTCGACTGGGGCACGTCGCGCGACCACTCCAACTTCACGCGCGCCGAGAACATGAACCCGCTCGGAATCCACGACACGCTCACTGCGCATCCCGCATATCTCCGCTACTTCGCC
>JAFXIL010000101.1 GCA_017563185.1 Kiritimatiellia bacterium
CGATGGCCTTGAGAATTCCGTCGATCCCGAACCGCTTGTCGCGGGGCCAGACGCACACGGCACAAATATTGAGTGGTACAACAACGTATGTTCCAATGTGTACGAGGCGGTCGAGGCTGGCGAACCGGCCAATGCGCCAGCGGGCATGGAGATTGGTCCGCGCGATCTCGCGCCGCCGGGCATTTCCCTTTCGCCGCGCACTTCCGATGTGAACACCAACGCATACTACTTCGTCGAGGTTGTGGCGTCTCGTGGTCCCGCGCCGATCTATTTCACGGCAGACGGCGAATCGCGCCTTGGCAATCCCGTTGTGGTTGCGCGCGCGGGCGAGACCAACTACGTGCCGCTCTTGATGGGCGTCGAGTACGCGGTGACGTCCACGGTGCCACTAACAATATCCGTGCCGGACAATGTTTCGGCAGCCATGTCTGGTATCAACGAAGGTCGTTCTTTTTCGGTCAAGTGGCCATTGAACTTCGTGTTTGATGAACGTTTGACGTCTTCAGGCCGTGAGTACGACATCAGTGTGGATCCGTTTGATCCCGGTGGAATGTTCTCATGGGAGGCTGGTCACACGCCGCGTCTTCTTTCTTCGGGACCGGAATGCAGTTGTATGGCAATGAACGGACGTACTGTTGTGTTCAACTGTTCGCAGAATTGCTCTTGTCGTGGGGATTGTGGATTGAAGGATTTCTATTTGCTGGAGAATGCCATGTTCGATGTCTCGGGTGGGCAGTGTCGATGCGGCTTTGACGATCCGCAGCCGCCCGTTCAAACCACCTACGAGCCTTTGGACGGGGCGAGCATTTCCGTGGAGTTCGACAAGGCTGTCGTCATCTTTGAAAGCGCCTTTGAAGAGCGTCCCGGCAGATGGCGGAACAGACGGTCGACAAGGGTGCGGCTGACGGTGTCCGCATATGGCGGCCCATTGGGCGGCATGGTGTTTCTTTCTCCTGCGAATCTTGGCAAATTGACTCCTGTCGGAGGCGAGGCGGCTTTCTTGCCGCCCACGTTGACGCTTGGACCCCACCAGACATTTTTCACGTCCGGAGTGTATGAAGGATGTGAAGCGAGCGAAAATGAAGAAGATGTGGAGGTGAGCGGATCGATCATAGGCAACACCGAGTTCGAGGCGTTGATGTCCACGAGAAAGCTCACAGTTGTGCGTGCCGAAGTCAGGCCGCAGAAGACGGCCCCCGAGAATGGATGCGTCAATCGACATGAGTTTGGAGTGCGCGAGATAGTTGATTGTGAATGCTTCCCGAAGATCAACGGCGAGCAGTGGGTTCTGGCGGGTGGAGGCGCGGATGACAGATCGCCAGAAGGGAACATGCGCGCAGAGTCGTCCAAGTGGGTGCTTCGTTGTCCGCTTACAAACACGACCTCACGGCTGGAGGTTAGCCATGGCGATGTGGTCTATCGTCCAATCGTGACATTTGTCGAGCCTGACGATGTGGTGGCTGAGCACGTTGATTATTTCTTCCCTGAAGCACGTGCATCTATGTGTGCTGGAGACATAGCTCTGAAATTGAAACTTTACATTTATCCAAAGAGGGTTAATTTTGAAGAAATCGCGCTTGAAGAAGTACCATGGGAACATGGTGGGGCAGTTTCTGGGTACTATGCTCGACCAGATAAGGCAAGTGGTCGATATCACGACAGAAATCATGGTGCAGGAACGTGGCGTAATGTGGTTGGCGGTAATTATTGGGGAACAGATGGAGTCGGAAGTAGGAATATTGCTGACTGGAGCGCCGGTGCGAAGACATGGGATATTCCAATCGGATGGAATATAAAGGGCACTAGCGGTGAGTCTGAACCCATTAAATGCATTGGGGAATCGGACACGTTTCAGGCTAATTTTGAGATAACGCCCACAGGAACCTACAAAGTAAAAAAATTTCGACATTGGGTTTCAATAGAAATGGCATCAAGCCCAGATGGGCCTGATGATGGTCGTATTTTGCTTGATGGTAATGAGCGCGATCGACAGGAGGATTTTGCTCGATGGGCAAGAGAAAGCGCAGAACAAACGGAGGTGCTGATATGGCCTTGAACTTTGGAGGCATTTTGCCTTTGTGGCTGCTGATATCTGCCATAATGCTCGCCATTACAGTAGGGTGTGGACGAGATCGGTCGATGCCGAGATCGCCCCATTTGGCTGATGATGTTGAGAAATTAATATCTGGACTTATTCGTGAACCAGCAAAGTATGACTTAGGAAGCAGATCGCAAAAACTGTCTGGATGCACAAATCAGCTTGAGGAAGTAAGTCGTAAATTTGATCGCGTCGTCGTACTCCTTTCTAAGGTAACAGACGTGAAAGATAGAATGAGATTGTGTAGAGTCGTAGAGGAGAAAGTGTTGAATCGGTATTCGGAATTGACAACTCCAAGTGAGGAGATTGCCTATCATCAAGCAGCATGTCTTATGCTGGACTCTCTGGCCGTCACAATGTGGGAGACCTATAAATCAGATGAGATGGTGCTTTCGCTTTGGGTTCGTCAAGCAAAAATCTTTGACATGCAAGATGATAAGAACCGCAAGACATTTCATGATGTCTATTCCGAATCGCGTAATATTTCGATGGAAATACTCAATTTCAACAGGCGTTTGTCCACAGAGGGCTTTTCTTCTGTGTCAGAGAGCGAGAAGTCTCATATCAATGAGATTCAGGCTAGACAGTTGGTGCTCAAAGTGAAACTGCGGCAACTTGAAGCTTTGATTAAAATGTATGAGTGTTGGGACGTAGACGCACGAGGCCGAGCATTGGACGGAGGCAGATTGTATCGCGTGTTTCGTGAAACGCGGAAGAAAGTAGAACCCAAGTGCCGAATACCAGAACTTCCATTGGAATCATTTGCCATGCAGCATGGGTCGCTTCTTGCAGACGTTTTCAAACTATGCCACATTGATGTCTGATTATGAAGCGCACGGGGATTCGGAATTGACGCACCTCCATCCAGGCGAAAGCGTACATCTCACGGCAGTTGTGACCAACTGCCATGCCGACGCCTACCTTGGCTGCACTTGGCACGGCGGCGCGGGAATCTCGTTCTCCGACGCGCATTCGCTCACCACGACGGTCGCATACGCATCTTTGATTCCTGGCCTTATGACTGGGGCGAAGAGACTGGCAGGGGGTTCTATGGACGCGGGGACACACTTGCCGCGACGATTGACAGGCTGCTGATGCACGGACATGAGCACGGATGGACAGGCGACGTCCCAGACAGACGTGTTCTCGGGCTATCAAAGACCGCTCCTCGTTCTTCACGGCGTCATCCGGGTTCGGCGCGACGGACTTCACCCATCCGGTCCCGGCTGGGGCGGATGCGTTTGCAAGGCTGTTCGTGGCTGAGGTCAAGGCGCGAAGACTCAAGGTGTCCGGCCTCTTCCGGGAAAATTGCGACATGAAATAAATTACATTTTCCCCTTGCCCCAGCGGCGGGGATTTGGCATAATAGCTGAGTTAAATCCTTTGACTGTGCGGATGTGGTTTGTGGGTTTATTCAAGCCGTGAGGCTTGGCTCGCAAATGGTGCGGGAGAGGGGTTTTACCTCATGGAGGAAAGGATTCTGCACATGACAATGATATGCGGCAAGTCGATCTCCATTTCAGCCATTGCGGCGGCGGCGCTCTTCGGCGCGGCGACGAGCTCTGAGGCGGCGGTGTACAGGCAGGGGACGACGTTCGTGTACGGAACCCTCAACGAGGAGGATCCGGCGTCCAGCACAATCGTACCGACGTCGAGCACGCTCGCGTTCGCCGGCGTCACGCTCGACGACCTCGCGAACCATGTGTTCTGCGCGTGGGAGGGCGGCAACGCCATAGGGCGCCCCGTGTACGCCCTTGGCAAGCACACTGCGTACCACAGGAACGCAAACGGCGACATAGACAAGATCGTCACGCAGTTCTCGATGTGCGACGACACAGGCCCGAACAATATGCACACCAAGGCCGTGGTCATTGAGCTCGTCGACGGTTCCGGCGGCGTTTTCGCGAGAAAACTCGCGGCGCGCTACTACAACAACAAGGACGCGCCCCTGCACGCCTTCTTCTCGATGGACGCCAACGGCGCCGTGAAGTACAACCAAGGCAGCGGCGGCTACAACGTGTACGCGCTGAGGGCGTTCCCGGGATTTCTCGGCGCGTCGCCTTCGCGGCTTTGGACCCGCGCGGATGGCGTGCTCACGCTTGACGACGTGAAGGACGCCGCATTCACCGCACGCGCGGGAGGAAACGCCATCGCCTCCGGCAACCTCGCGACCGGGCTTGAACGGATCAGAGCGTACAACAAGCGCGTCGTCATCGACGGCGAAGGGCGCATCGACGCGATAAGGCTCGAATTCCAGTTCCTCGAAGGCACCTACCTCAAGGCGCTGCTGGTGGAGCTGACGAACGGCGAAGACGGGGTGTACGGAGCCGTGAAGGCGAGCCGATACATTTCGCAGGGCATGGACAAGACGGGATACAGGTTCTGGAACGACGACGGCACGTACAACGGGTCGAACAACTCGATTGCGACAAGTCCGGTCGCGGGCGGATATGGAGTGTTCGACGTGCAGGCGGAGGTGGAGGACGAGAGTGTTACGTGGACGCTGGATTCGGACAAGAAGTGGAGCGACTTCACGGGCGGCGCGCCGCTGGACAATGCCGGGCTTGCGGTGCACATCGTGGTGGCCGGGGAGAATCCGTCGTTCGCGTTCGACGAGAGCGCGCGGGTGGCGAAGGTGGTGTTCGAGAACGGGCTTGCGTCCGGCGTCGCCTCGAATTCCGTTTCGGTGTCTGGCTCGCCCGCGCTGGAGATAGGCTCTCTCGAGATCGGCGACGGCGTTCACTCAGCGCTGCCGCCGGCGTTCCCGGCGACGGTGGCGCTCGGCGTGGGGGCGAGGGCGATCTACTCCGGAAACGTGCGGGTGGTCCATGCGATAACGGGCGCGGGCTCGGTGGAGGCGGTGGGCGGCGCCGTGGAGTTCGCTTCGAGGAAAAATGCGTTTTTGGGCGGACTCTACGTGAAGCCGGGGGCCGTTGCGGTGGCCGGGGCGGCGCCATTGCTCCTTTCGCAGACGACCGGGCGTGGTCCGTTCGGCCTCTTCATGTACGCAAACGCGGTTGGAGGTGTGCATGTGGAGGAAGGAGGCAGGGTGGACGTGAACGGAATCAACGGGCTTTCGTATGCGTTCTGCCTGGCCGGGAACGGCGCGCAGACGGGGGAGGCGGGCCAGGGGGCGCTCGTCAACTCCGGCGCCGCCCTCAACATGGGCGAGTACGGCGACATGACCTTGAAGGCGCAGGCTTGGGGAATCGTCCTCGAGGGCGATGCGGCGATAGGCGGCGGCGGGCAGGATGCGGGATTGACCTCGCTCAACTACAACAACGCCTATCTCTACGGATGCACGCTCGGCCTGGGGGCGCATACGCTCGCGAAGAAGGGCGACGGCGTGCTGTGGCTGTGGTCCAAGGCGCTGACGGCGTCCGGCACGGGCACGTTGTCGATAGAGGGAGGAGCGGTCGATGTGCGCTACGGCGCGTACACGGGGACGTCCTCGAAGGTGGTCGTGGGCGCGGGCGGCGCGCTGCGTCTCGGCGCCGGCATGAAGGTGAGCCGCCTTGAGAACAACGGCACGGTGGAGATTGTCGGGGACTCGAGCTTTGACGTGCTGGCCGGCGACACTTCGAAGACTTGGTACGCCGCCACGGTGGGGACGGGAATCTTCGGCGACGGAAGCATCGTCAAGAGTGGCACCGGCACCGTCTCGGTGCCGTTCAACAACAATTCGAAGCGCGTCTGCACGGTCGACAAGGGCGTTTTGAAGGCGAACAGGCCGGTGATACTGGCGACAGGCAACGCGTACGCGCTCAACACAGCCGTGCAGCCGCACGCGAACCAGCGCGTGGAGGTGGCGGCGGGCGCCGCGTACGACTTGAACGGCACCCCGAACGTGACGGCGCACGTGACGCTCGCGAAGGGCGCGAAGATAATGAATTCCGGCGCCGACATCACGACCGACAGCATGCAGACCGTGCAGCTCACGCTCGAAGGCGACGCCGAGGCGGTGGCCACCGGCAGATTCGGCCTGATCGCGCCCAGCTACAAGGAGGCTCGTCTCGAACTCGGCGGCAACACGCTCACTTTCACCGGCACTAACTTCTTCTGGCTGGTCAGCGCCACGATCACGGGCACGGGCACGCTCGCCGTCTCGAACGGCTTTCTACAGGCGCACAGGCTGAACAACACCGAGGGCGACGTCACGGGCGACGAATGCACTCTCGTGATTGGCGAGAGGGGCGCATTCTTGATAAAGAACGCGAGCAAGACGTGCCGGTTCAGGAACTTCGAGAACAAGGGGAGCGTCATGGGCGACGGCACGCTCACCGTCACGGGCACGCTTGCGGCGGGGAACGGCATACCGCGACTGGCGCTGACGGACGGCGCGACGCTGAAGGCGAAGGGGCCGCAGGCGGCGCCGCAGACGGTGACGACGGAGTTCTCGGCGGCGGGAGAGATCGCTGTGGACGTGGAGGCCGTGCCGCGCGAGGCGACGCTGAACGGCGGCAGGGTGCCGCTCTTCACGGCGCCGTCCTTTCCGGCGGGCTTCCAATGGAAGCTGCGCGATCCGCTGCCCGGGCGCAGACTGGTGACGGTGCAGGAGGCGTCGGGAACCACGCTTTGCCTTTCTGGGCAGGCCGGCACGTGATATTCCTGCGCTGATTTCCCTTGCGCGCAAGCCCGGATTTTGGCATAATTGACGCGCTTGGCCGATTTGAAGCGAGGGAGCGTTCTACGGCGGGTGTCCAGGCCATTGGGCTTGCGCCGTGGAGGCTGCGGAAAATTGGCTGGGGGAATCTCTTAACAGAGTGATTTAGGGCCAAAAAACAGAAAAAACGATAAGGAGAATACGATGCAAAACAGGAGAGACTTCTTGAGGAATGCCATGTTCGCCGGGGCGGCGTGCTCCGCCGCAGGCGGGCTGCGGGCCGAAGCGGCGGCTAACGGCCCGGCCGGCGCGCCGATGCTGGGCTTCGTTTGCAAGCCAATGGAGACCGTCCGGGTTGGCGTGGTGGGCCTTGGCGCGCGCGGCGTGGGGATGCTTTCCCGCGTCTCCAAGCTTCCCGGCGTGCATGTGGCGGCGGTGTGCGACATCCAGGACGCCCGCATCGCCCTCGCGAAGAATACGCTCGCCCGCCAGAAGCAGCCCGAGCCCAAGGTGTACAAGGGCCCCGAGGCGTTCAGGGCGCTTTGCGATTCGGGCGACGTGGACGTGATTTACAACTCGACTCCGTGGCAGCTCCACGTGCCGGTGGCGCTCGCGGCGATGAACGGCGGCAAGCACGTCTTTACCGAAGTGACCTCCGCCTTCACGGTGGAGGACTGCTGGAAGATGGTCGAGACGGCCGAGAAGCGCAAGGTGCACTGCATGCAGCTGGAGAACTGCATCTACGGCGAGATCGAGATGCTCACGTTCAACCTCGTGCGGCAGGGCGTGCTCGGCGAGGTGGTGCACGCGGAGGGCGCGTACAACCACGACGGCCGCCACATGGCGAACGACCTCTTTCCGGCCTACCAGTACTGGCGCTACGACTGGTACCGCGAGCACGCGGGCAATCCGTATCCCACGCACGGCCTCGTGCCGCTGTGCCTCACGATGGACGTGAACCGCGGCGACCGCATGGACTACATCGTCTCCATCGACTCGAAGAACGCCGCCTTCGCCGACTTCATGGCGCACGGCCTGCGGCCCGGCAACCCCCGCAAGGGCCAGACGCTCAAGGTGGGCGACGTCAACACGAGCCTAATCAAGACCGTTGGCGGCAAGACGATCATGCTCCAGCACACCGTCTCCGTGCCGCGCCCCTATTCGCGCCTCCAGCGGGTGCAGGGCACGCGCGGCATCGTGGCGGACTACCCCTACCGCATCGCCCTCGAGGGCGACGGCAAGTACTACTACGGCACCGCGGCCCACAGCTGGTGGGACGCGAAGCGGGCGAACGAGATCCGCGAGAAGTACAAACATCCGCTCTGGAAGACGATCGGCGAGCTCGCCAAGAAGATGGGCGGCCACGGCGGCATGGACTACATACAGGACGCGCGCTGGTCGTACTGCCTTCGCATGGGCCTCCCGCTCGACACGAGCGTCTACGACCTTGCGACCACGGGCTGCCTCTGCGAACTCACCGAGAAGAGCGCCACGAACCGCTCGCGGTCGCTGGACGTGCCCGACTTCACGCGCGGCGCGTGGAAGACGGCGCCGAAGATGGGCCTGGTGGACATCGACCTCGCGCATTTCAAGGTCTGAGGAGCTGTCTGGACGCAAGACGGCGCCGGGAGGCGGTGCGCGCTTCCCGGCGCCGAACCGGATCCGACATGGCGGGAACATAAAGGAGCGTTGAGATCATGAAGCTGAAAATCATGTCGGTTGTGCTTGCGGCGTCCCGGTGTTACCTGACTATAATGGCTGTGCCGCCCGCATAGAAAAACCTCAGGCCCGTCTCCTCCGTGCGAATGATGAATCCCCTGCGCGCGGTGTCGTCGTCGAGCGTGAAGGTGACATCGTCCAAGGCTTCGCCCCACGCCAAAAGAAGCGTGCCCTCATTCGCAAGCGCAAGGCGGTCGCGCCGGCCTGCTAGGTTCACGCGGACGGCCGAACCAGCCGGGAACGACACATTGGCCACTGGCCAGTCGCCGTTCCAGTCCGCAAGGCAGAGCGTGGATCCGGCGGAGAGGGTGCATTCGTACGCGCCGGTTGCAACGGGCGTGTAGGCGCCGAGGAACGAGAACGTTCCGCCTGAAATGCCGGCGCCGGTGTTCAACGCCTTCGCGCCCTCGGCGAAATCGTAGATGTAGGCCTGCATGTTGGCGTTGCCGTTGAAGTCTACTGATCCGGCGGCCGCGGCCGAGATCGCCGTCCCTGCCATGCCGCAGGGCCGCGCAAGGCCCGCGCCAGACTTGAGCACGCCGTCAGCTATCTCCGTTCCGCCCATGTAGTTCAGATATTCCTTTGACATGACGAGAGTGCCGCCGCCCTCCTTCACGAGCTTCAATGCGCCCGTGAGCGCGACATTGCAGGTCGCTGTCGACCCGGCGGCCACCGCGACGCGCAGCTCGCCGCCTGCGGCCGTAGCCAGATCGGCGCCTGCGGTGAACGTGCCGGAGCCATTGTTCGGATAGAATCCGCCTCCTGCGCAGTCAAGCATCCCCAGCGCACCGTCTTCTTTGCGGCGCACCGGAACAAAGTCGCGCACGAGCGCCGTGCCGTTCCATATTTTGCAGCCGTAGCACCTCATGCTGCAATACCACGCCGTGCCGCCGTCCTGGTGGAGGGCAAAGATGTAGTCGGTCTGCGGAGTGTTCCCCTGGTATGGGGACGTCGCATAACCGTTGCCGGAGCCGAGCGTGGTGTACACGCCGGTCGTCAGATTGGACAAGCCGTAGCTGCCGGTCTTCGCCAGTTCGACGTCATAGATCGTTCCTGCTTCCGCGGAAAGCGAAGTGTCCGACGCACTGTCGTCGCAGGCCTCCATGAATCTGCCGTTGTGCAGCCATCCTCCGAGCTGTGTGCGTCTGTCGTTGTTTGGAGCCCTGGCTCCGTAGAACACGCAGTAGCCGCCGCCATAGCCGGTGACTTTGGTGAACGCCACTCTGATGAGGACTTTGGTGTCTTTGTTGTGTACATAGCCGGTGTCGATGAATTGCGTGCCCGAGGACTGCAGGTATTCAATGCGCTCATATCCGGGAAGCTGGGCGCAGACACTGTCGTTGACGATGCCATCGCCGGAAATCGCTGGTACGGAGAGACTGTGCCCGGCGAGGTCGAGCGTGGTTCCGGTCTCGATGATCAGGTTGCCAAGTCTGCGCCAGTCAATGTCTTCCGTGAGCGTTCCGCCGTCTGAGAAGCATTCCGCGTCGATCGTGAGGTTGGAAAGGTCGTATGTCGCGCCGGGGGGCGATTGCAAGGTGCAATCCGCCGGAGATGGTAGGCCCAGCCACAAGCGCGTCGGCGGCCGCGTTCTTCTTGCCGTAGAACTGTTGTGTTTCGGTGTCGTAGAACCCGGCCTCGCCGTTGGACCTGCGGACTACCGGAATGAAATTGCGCACCAGCGTGCCGTTGTCGTATATCTTGCAGAACCACACCTTGCACTTGCACGGCCACGATCCCACGGAGGAATTGTTCGACTGGTTTATTGCAAGCAGAAAATCGTTTCCGTCCGCATTGTTGCCGTCTATTCCATTGCCGGCTGCGAGGTCGTAGTTTATCGAGGCGTCGTCGGGGGACGTCACCGTGTTCGAACCGCTTTTCGATATGTGGACGTCGTATATCCTGTTTGCAGTCACATCGTAGCCTGAGGCCGGGGTGGCGGCCGCACCCTGGCACGTCTTCGTCATGAATCTGGAGCCGTTCAGCCATACGCCGAACTGCGTGGAGTTGTCTGTGGTGTTTCTGGCGCCATAGACGACTTGAAAACTGCCTGGATTTGTGTAGGCCACGCGCAAGTCAACTACGGTCTTCGCGTTGTGGCGGTAGCCGGTGTCTATGTACTGGGTCTTGTCTCCCGCTTCGGACGATTGGGCTGCGCCGTTCTGCGTGGCCTGGATGTATTCGACGCGTCGGTATTCGCTTCCGTCGATGATCCTGCCTTTTCCGGCGAGGCCGGCCACGGTCAGCGAATGGCCGTCGAGATCTATCGTCACGCCTTCCGCGATCGTCACGGTGCCTTCGGCCGTCCAGTCGGTGTCTTCCGTCAGCGTGACGTCCTCGGTTATGTTCGTTGCGGCATGCGACGGTGAGGGAACCGTCGCTGCGAAGACCGCCGTCGCGATGGCGGCGCACAATGCCGTGTGTTTCATGGTTGTCGTTCTCCTATGCTGAATGCGCTGCCGTACCGTTTCTCTGTGCCCTGTGGCTCAAGGCGCATCGCGCCCACAACGCGCGAACATATTACCAAATTGCATTCAGCCTGGCAAGGGACAATTGGGGCCTGTCCCCATGTGTTCGTTTTCTGGGTGTTCAGATTTCTTGACATCGTAATTGCGTGGCCAAGAAATATTTGCTATAGTGCTTTCGTCACGGCGCAGAGACGGCCGAGGCTTTGAAGTGAATGGAGGAATGACAATGCAGAGCAGAAGAGGGTTTCTCATGGGATCGGTGTTTGCCGGGGCGGGATGCCTTGCGGCGGCGGATGCCGCAGCGAAGAATGTGCCGGCGGCGAAACCCGCTGCCGCGGGGAATCCGCTGGTTTACGCAATGCGCCCGATGAAGGCGGAGCTGTCGCGCGAACTGACGGTCGCAGTCGTCGGCGCCGGCGGCCGCGGGTGGGGGTATCAGGGATACGGCAAACGCTTCCCCGGCACGATGAAGGTCGTTGCCGTGGCCGATCTCCTGCCTTTCCGCCGGGAACGGATGGCGAGGGCATGGAAGATCCCTGCCGAACGCTGCTTCTGCGATTACCGCGAACTCCTCGCCGCAAGCGAAAAGGGAAAGCTCGCGGATATCCTGATGGTCACGCTCCCGGACCATCTCCACCGCGACGCGACGATCAAGGGAATGGAGCTTGGATACGACGTACTCGTGGAGAAGCCGATGGCGCAGTCCTCGAAGGAATGCCTCGACATGCTCGCGAAACAGAAGGAGACGGGACGCATCGTGGGCGTCTGCCACGTGCTCAGGTATGCGCCGTACTTCGAGGCGGTCAAGTCCGCCATCGACCGGGGCCTGGTCGGCGAAATCATGTCGATCCAGCACACGGAGCTTGTCGAGAAAATCCACACTTCGCACTCGTACGTGCGAGGGAACTGGCGGAACTCTAAAATTGCCACGCCGATGGTCATATCGAAGTGCTGCCACGACCTCGACCTGGTCAACTGGTTCGTCGGGGCGCGCTGCACGCACGCGAGCGCGGAAGGGGAGCTGCGGTACTTCTGCGCGAAGAACCGTCCCAGCGGCGCGCCGGCGCGCTGCACGGACGGTTGTCCGTTCGAGAAGGACTGCATCTACTCGGCCATAAAAATATACGTTAAGAAACGCTCGTGGACGGGACCGCTCGACCTTCCGCCCAGGGCGACGGACGAACAGGTGGCGAAGATCCTCGCCGCCTCGCCCTACAGCCGCTGCGTGTTCGCGTGCGACAACGACCAGCCGGAGCAGTACGCCGCTGCGCTGCGCTTCGAGAACGGGGTCTCCGTCGCGTTCTCCTACGAGGCGCTCTCGCCCGTGGGGCAGCGCCGCACTCGCATCATCGGCACGAAGGGCATGATCGAGGGCGGGGGAACCGGTTTCCGCCTTACGGAGCTCGCGACCGGAAAGAGCTGGGACTGGAGCATGAAGATCCAGGACGTCCCCGGCTACGAGCAGCAGGGGCACGGCGGCGGCGACTACCGACTTGTGCGAGACTTCCTGACGGCGGTGGACAGGCGCGATCCGTCCCTGCTCACGTCGTCCCTCGAGGCGAGCGTGGAGAGCCACCTGATCGGCTTCGCCTGCGAGGAAAGCCGTCTCACGGGAAAGAAAGTCCGGTTGCACGGATAGGCAGTATTCCCGCCGATAGGCAAGGGCGATGCTTGAACCCGCCTGGGGCGTGAAGCCACAAGTCCAAGAACAGGAGAGGCATGATATGCAGAGTTCTACAATTCACCGCGCCATGTGCAAGGCCAGGAAAGAGTCAGTGAGACGTTTGGGCTGCATTTTGACGGTTGCCGCGCTGGCTGCGTCGGCGTGGGCGGCGGAACAGCGCTGGCGCGACGACCTGTGGCTCGGGCGCGGCGGGTTCTGGCGCGCGCGCGTGGGCGTGACGGTGGAGAACACGTCTGACGAGGCGTGGGAGGGTCGGAGCGTGTCCGTGCCGCTCGCGAAGCTGCCGCTTGCCGGCGCGCGCGTGGAGGAACTGCGCCTCGTGGACGCGCGCGGCGTGCAGCTGGAGTACGGCGTGTGGGACGGACAGTCCGCGCGCGTCACCGAGGGCCCCGTGCCGCCCGACGGCACGTTCGTGATCCCCGTGGTGTGCGCCGCGCACGGCACCGCCGGGTTCCAGATCTACTACGACAACCCGTCGGCGTGGGGCCTCGCGGATTTCTGGAAGGAGCGTCCCGTGGCGCACCTGGCGGGGCCGAAGGTGGCGGTGGGCGCGGCGGAGCGTCTGGACGCGCGGGAGATCGGCGTGGACGCGCCGTGGTTCGCCGCGAAGCCGGGCGAGGGCGCGTGGCAGTACCGCGTGCCCGTGCGCCTGGCGAACTTCACGGCCGAGACGCGGTTCCGGGCGCTGGGCGCGTGCCCGCTCGTCGCGGCGCTGCGCGCCACGCGGGCCGCCGAGTACGCGTTCACGCTCAACGGAAACGCGCTGCGCACGTGCCGTCTCGGCGACCAGCTGCTCTTCAGCTGCGAC
>JAFXIL010000016.1 GCA_017563185.1 Kiritimatiellia bacterium
GTTGTGTCGACCATATTTGACATGATATATGTCTTCAAGACCTAGTACATGTCCAATTTCATGTGCAAGCGTAATCGTGGGCGCCTCCTTGCCAATGGCCACATTATTCTTGTCCCGAAAAGCCACGGCGTCTCCTTCTGTAATCTCGCCAACGAAATAGGCATATATGCAACCATTTGTGCGAGAATCCTCATTAAACAAGGCTGTGGCCTGGATGGAAACCGTTGTTCCTCGGCTTGTCTCCCCATACTGGTTTGTGTACACATCCACCATTTGAAGAGACCAGTCAGCAGAAGTGCCTGCACTTGTTGGCTGTCCAATCAACTCGAATGAGATCCCAGCCTGCGAATATATTTCGTTGGCCACTTCAATCATTTCACTTACATCGCGTTCTGACCATCTCTTATCCGAATCTTCACCTTCAGGTGGATCCACCACAAACGCCTTCACTGGAATCGTGCGCGGCATCACGACCGGCAGCACGAACCTGGGCTGTATCTCGTCGCCGTTGAAGCGGGCCTCCACCACGACGTACTCGTTTGTACCAGTTGGCGTGACAGTGGTGGTGAAGCCGCTGGCGGGCGAGACGGTTGCTGGGCCCGACACTACACGCCACTGAACATTGGTAGCATCAAAATCGCCGTTCACGCCGACCTGCAGCACCGCATTGGTTCCCATCACGAGCCGCGACGGGTTGATGAAGCGTCCGTCAATCTTCTCCGTCGTGACTAGCTTCCGCAGAGGCTCTATGCACTTGAAGCTTGACGTGGCCGCAAGCGTCTCGCCTCCGTCAGTGTGCAACGTGGCGCTGATCGTTCCCGCGCCGACATGGGCACATGAAACATAGACCGTGCATTGCCCCATGCAGGCAAAGGAATCCGTCACCGAGATTGGCAGTGACGTCATCGGATTCACGCGGTTAGTCACGCCGTTCTCCTCATAGCACACGACTGGATTTGCCGTACCTTGCGCTAATATCGTCAAGGTCCCACTAGTCCCATACGGGGCCTGAAGATTCAAGGTCACGGGGCGTATGCGCTCGGGCCTGTTAGAAACGCTTACATAGTCAATGAATTCTGCGTCATTGAGGAAGAACACCTTCTGGCAGCCGATCGTGAAACTGGGCGTAGGCTCGGTGTTCTGGCCTACCGTGAACCAAAGCGTGTTCGTGACACAACACCCGCCTGCGTAGCTCGTCACGAGATAGGCGTTGTTCGTCGCCCACTGCACTTGACTTGAAGAGGCGTATGTGACTGTGGTGGTGAGCGAATGCTCGTTGGAGAACGAGATTCCCTCGCCGCCATGCCATGTGCATCCAAGATAGGCGTCGGCATGGCAGTTGGTCACAACGGCTTCGAGCTGTGCGCTGCCGCCGGGGTAGAGATGCGCTAATTCCGAATCATCCACATCAACGTCCGCAGTGCGCCTTATCCAGCCCGTGCGCGGACTGTCGAGATGCACCGTCACATCGTCCGCCCAACGTTCATAAGGATAATTCGATGCGTAGCAAGGCTCTGTGACATTGGACACGCCGTGGAGCGTAACGGATTCCAGCTCGCCGTCCGAGAGCACGAAAGGCACCTGCGCTCCGCAGTCGATGGCGTAGAGCAGTTCGGCGTTGCCGTCCGCCATCACGGGGACGCCGCCCACCTCTACGCATACGGGCCATCTGCCGCCCTGCAGGGCGATGTTAAGCCCGACAAGGCGTCGGTCCGGGTCGGACGCCCGCTGCGCAACCCACGCGGCGTAGCCGCCCGCAGAAGCAATCTCGGCCGCGTTGCTCGGGAAAGCCACAGCCGCCCACGCCTCGCTCTGATTCCACGCTGTCGTGGCAAGCGGGATCTCCGGTTCTGGATCAATCGCGTTTGGCAAGCCGTCAAAGTCTAGGTCAAGCGGATGAACTCTTGAATATCCAACCGTGCGGTCATCGTAGCGGTATTCGAAACTGCCGTTCGCAAACAGCTCCGCCTGAAAATTGGTTATGCTGTTCACATCGCGGTTGACAGGCGCGTTCTCCCAAGTGACGATCAGCGAGTTGGACGGCGAGACGGCGTGCCAGAACACATTTGAGATACCGCCCGGCAGAAGATTCCAGTTGAAGGACGGCACTACCGCAAGCGGCGCGTCAAACGGCATGGGGAAGTAGTTCGTGTGGACGTTCGGGCGCAGCTTGCCCTCGGAGAAGACAGTGATCCCCTCAAGGATTCCGTCGCGCCACGGAAAGGTCCAGCCGGAAGGCGCGATTCGTGTCTTGTCCTTGTATCCGCCTCGCGCAAGCCACGGCGCGTATATCTGCGGAGCGTCAAAGGCATCGCGTCCTACTATCTCGCACCCCTCGCGCGTCACAACCACGCGGTAGCCGTCGGCCACATTCGTTTCCGTGATTTGGCTTTGCCCGTTCCCCGACCGTAGCTGCACCCTTGGCATGAGGCGCGGGAAACCCATATGCTGCACCTGGTTCGTAGGCGGATCCTTCACGGAGGCGGTTATCATTGTTGTCGCCGCCACGCCACCCATCAGCACGGCGAAGAGCGCGCCCTGCGCCTTCACAAGCAACGATATCAACTTCACCCGGTTGCGGATGAACTTCGCGCCCGCGAGAAACGCGCAGATGCCCAGCAGCGTTCCAAGCGTTGCGGTGACGATGCGCCCGTATAGATGCTCAAACCCCAATGCGTCACCTCATGTAGAACACGGTTCCCGCAACGGACACCTTCACCGGCGCAACCGAACCTTCCACGCCCGCGCCACGCACGACAACGCGCGCCAGATTCCATGACGTGTCGTAGAGCCATCGTGGCGGGCTGGTCGAGAGGTCGTTGAACAAGGCAGTGCCGTCGGCAGTCGCGACAAGGCGCGAAGGCACGCCACCGCGCATCGTGGTCAGTCGCCATGAGAACGCCTTCGCCGTGCCATCGGTGGCAGCGGCAACGGAATACTCGTCGTCTGCGTTCTCGCCCTTGCGCACGAACCATCTGCCGCAGTCCCACCCTATCGTCAACCGCTCCTCTTCGGCGGACAACACACCATTGCCGTCTGTATCCGTGCCGATGGCTATCTCCACATTGTTCGTGGGCGAAGGCGTGAACTCAAGAGAGAACGTCACCGCGCCGGGCATCGACGATGCGGCGAATACGATGTTGGTACTTGCGCCAGTATCTACAAAGTTGGGCTGCGGCAATGGCGCAGCCATGGCCCATGTAGATGTCATTAGGACACAAAATCCAGTCACCAGTTTCTTCATGTGCCAGTTAGTATAGCATAAATTTCCATTCATGGGTTTTCTTTCTTACTGAACTAGATCACCATATGGCATTTCGAGCTATCCACCATCCAATAGTACCTATAATGACACACCAACCTACTATGGCCGAACGAGCCAGACGGTGATTGAACACCATGCCAATAAGCACCGGAATGATGATGAACAAATATGGATTGAAACGAAAAGCATCTACTATACGTCCATGCAAAAGGCTGTACATTGCCCGCAAGAAACCACACCCTGGACACCGCCAACCAGTTAGTGAGAAAAAAATACAACGCGGATAGAAACCATATGTCTCTGGATTGAATCTTCGTAGGGTGTACAGTACGGTGCCTGCCACGGTGGCAATAAGTATTACCATGGTCCAGTACCTAGCATGTGTAAGGCTTGACTTAACCATTCTTAAGAACTCGTCCGTCACCCGTATTGTATGTACCACACATGATCTGAACAAAATCAACTAGCGCCCAGACCCAACTCAGAACAAAACAAGACAGTAACCCTAAAAGAAGTTGCATAATCCCAGTGTCGTTCTTTTTAGCGTAGAAACTGTGTACGCCAAAACATCCAAGAAAGAAACATAACAACGCGACTGTAAGCCATTCGTTTCGCTCGTCTACTTGCCGTGATACATGGCTTGTGCCATTAACTGCGCATCCGCATTTAATGCATACAATGGCTCTGTCGTTGATTTTTGCTCCACAACTACTACAGTACATTGATGTACCTCTCTTGCGTTAATGGGATGCGGCAATTGTAATGAATACAATTATCCCACCAATTACGCCAAACACAATGCTAAGCGTGATAAAAATTTTAGCAGTGTCTATCATAGCCTGTGCCCCTTTAACATCGCCCGCAGCTAGCTTTGCATTCGCCATTGTGGAAAACACAATTGCAGCAATGCCTAGCGGCATACAGCAACAGACTGTACAGAGGATCGATTGAACCATTGGAGATGCTGGCCCGGCACTAACTCTTGCACCACAATGCGGACATTCTGAATACTTGCCTCGATCTCCTTCTTCTGCTACTATGGTTCGCCCGCAATGCGAACAATTGAATTCAAACTTCGCCGTCTGAACCCTTGGAGGTTTCACCCCGTCTGTTACATCAGACGTTTGCGTATTTGCCTTCTGGTTAATCGCTTGAGTACTGGTTGTCCTGTCGCAATTTGGACATAACCCAACTAGCGGATCTATCTCGCTTCCACATTTAGTGCAGAAACGTTTCGGGCGAGATACCTGTATAGGCGCATTTTCCGAGTTATTTTGCAACGTTGGTATCCTTCCGAGGATGAAGTATTTTCCACAAACACTACATTGGGCTTCATATCCGATCATGTCAGCGTCTGCTTCATACTCGGCATTACAATGTGGACATTTCACGTTCATTGTTTGTTCTCTTTTTGTCTCAACCCAGAATGAGATGCGTCGCCGAGACAATGAAAGCGACGCACTCTCGAAATTCTTGTCTCTACCGAGGCACCCCTAAGAGCCTTTATTCATCAAAGGCTGTTTGAACTTTCGTGTTTGCCTTTAAACTACGCCCCGCCTTCGCCCCTTCTTCGAATCCAGCATTGACAATATCATTTTTCGCCGGAAGAATCTCAGTAGTAGCCGAAGATGCCCTCAACATCTTCATCTGCGCCTCAAACTTTTTTCGATTCTCGGCATTTATCAAACTCAAAGCATCGATCTCTCTTTGTAATGCAGCATTCTTTTCTTCCATCTCTTTTATCGATTCATACGATGTTCTTGCACTCATCATCATATTCCCAATGAAACCAGTTGCCTTTTCTGTTGCCCAACAACCACTCCCCCTACCTCTTCATCTCCACCGTGACCTTGAAGAAGTTGTATTCGGATTCGTTGCCGTTGACAATCGACCATTCTTCGTCTTGCAGTTTCGCCTTGCCGTAGATGGTGTAGGTGCGCTTGGCCGCTTCCTCGGCGCTCAGTTCGGGCGTGTAGCCGATGTGCGGCGCGCCGTCAACCATCGTGATCGTCGCATGGAACACGTCATCCACCTTGGTGGGGTCGGTTCCCGCCACAAAGTCCTGCCACACGAAAAGAGAATTCCCCTGCGCGTCCTTCTTGCCCGTCGGCTTGACGAGCGCGGCGGTGAAGTCGTTCCCGAACTGCTCCGCGAACAAAGGATAGTTCTCCGCCCAGGTCTCGGGAATCGCCACCGCGCCGCCCTTGATCTCCGTCACGACGGAGACAAAGCCCGTATCGCCGCTGACCGGCACGGCGATTTCCGGGACAACGCTGTTGAGGATGTAGTGGACGACGACATTCGTGACCGTCAGGCAGACCGACGTCGCGGTTCCGGCGTTTCCGCCACCGCTACCTTCCGAACCACCGCCCGATCCGCCGCCGCCAGACTCACCAACGGCGATACCACGACCGTTCCAATCCTCGGGAAACTCTTTCGAGATACCGCCCGCCCATCCAATGCTGCCATCGTTCACATACGTCACAAGCGAACGCGGCGTCCCATTGTAGATGTTTATTCCTACATCTGGGGCATCGCCCTCGAAAATGACGGATTTCAATGCCGAACAGTCCAAGAACACAGAATCGCCAAGTCTCGTCACCGATTCGGGAAATCTCACCGACTTCAAAGAAAGGCATCCGCTAAAGCATGAATTAGCTATTCTGGTTACACCATTGTCAACGGTGATATCTGTGATGCTCTGATATGCCGCTGGGAATACAGTTGCTATCGTAGATGAACCAACACATTGAGGTATCGAGAGTTCCTTCAACCCACTACAACCAGAAAACGCATCAGACCCGATGCTCGTCACAGAGTCGGGTATCGTCACGCTCGTCAGCCCGCTACAACCGTAGAACGCCCGCTCCCCGATGCTCGTCACAGAGTCGGGTATCGTCACGCTCGTCAGCCCGCTACAACCAGAGAACGCCCCCTCCCCGATGCTCGTCACCGAGTCAGGAATCGTCACGCTCGTCAGCCCGCTGCAACGTTCAAACGCATAATTCCCGATGCTCGTCACGGTATAGCCGCCGAGTGTAGATGGAATTGTGATTGTGCCAGTTGTTGAAGTTGGCACGGTTAGCAAAGACGAATAGCCGCCTCCAAGCGACGCGCCGCCAGAAACCGTATAAGTCCATGTTATGCCATTCACCGTCGCAGTAGCAGCAAACACGGCTTGCGCGGCGAACAGAACGCCGCCAAGCGCGATCAAACGCAGAAAATGTCTTTTCTTCATCGCCTTATTCTCCGTTACATTTTACCGACATCGAATTATCCCATACTGGGAATCTGACGTCCATCCCCGACGGCGTGTTTACCATCGACAGATCGTGTTAATTGTACCACATTTCACACATCCATTGCAAGCGCGGCGGTTGAACCATGCGATCTCCAGGTAATCGGTCAGTGAGCGCAGGCGTCAGCCCCGCTCACTGACCGATTACAATCTCCGGAACGGTTCGGATCGGCTACTTGACGGACGGCACGGGGAGTGTCCCCTTGATATTACGGCAACCAGGAGGCAACTCGTTCGAGAGCTTCCATGAGCATCGCGCGCGGGGAGGCGAGATTGACGCGCAGAAATGCACCGCCATTCGGCTCGGCATAGATAGAGCCAGGGGATAATTTCACGTGCGCCTCGGCTTCAAGCCTGCGGGCAAGTTCGCCAGAAGGAAGGCCGAACGCGGAAACGTCAAGCCATGCAAGATAGGTGGCTTCGAGCGTAGTGCATTTCACGGCGGGCATGCGCTCGCGCAGAAAGGCGAGCATCGCCTCGTAGTTGCCAAAGAGGTACGCACGCAGTTCGTCAAGCCAGTCCGAACAGCTGTCCCACGCGGTGGCGGAGGCCACAAATCCGAACGCATTGAGGTGCCCCGAGCCGCCGACCTCCTGCACAGCGCGCACCCTCTCGCGAAGCTCATTGTCGGCACACAGCGCCACGGCCGCATGCAGCCCGGCGAGGTTGAATGCCTTCGTGGCGGACCAGAACGTCACAAACTCTCCCGGCTTCCAATCCCCCGCAAGCGCAAACGGCACATGCTTCGATCCCGGCATCTGCAGATCCGCATGTATCTCGTCGCTCGCCACCAGCACCCCGTTACGGCGGCATATCTCGCCCGCCTTGCGCAGCTCCTCGGCCGTCCACGCACGCCCGGCGGGATTGTGCGGATTCGAAATGAGAAACACCTTCGCGCGCGGATCGGCGACCTTCCGTTCAAGGTCATCGAAGTCCATCTCGTATGTGAAGTCGCCCTTCATTCCGCTGCGCGCAGGCACTCGCCGGAGCGGACTCCAGCTGATCGAGCACCCCTGGCTCTCGATCACCGGGAAGAAGCCGTTGTACGCCGGCGCCTGCAGCACCACCTTGTCGCCCGGCTCGCAGCACGCGCGCAGCACCGCACCGAGCGCAGGCAACACGCCAGTAGAGTCAACTGCCCACTCGGGGAGGATGTCCCAGCCATGACGCTCGGCAAGCCACTTTGCAAGGCTCTCATGCCAGGCGGCGGGCGGCAGGGCGTAGCCGTACACGCCTTCCTCGGCGCGGCGGCATAGCGCGTCCACGATTGCGGGCGCGGCGCGGAAGTCCATGTCGGCCACCCAGAGCGGCAACACGCCTTCGGCGCACACATCCCACTTCACGCAGTTCGTTCCCCTGCGGCGCACAGGCGCGTCAAAGTCGTATCTCATGTTCTTCGCTCCATTTCTTCCGTATCCTCTTCCGCACCAAAAGCAAAGGGCACGGCGTTGCCGCCGTGCCCCTCGATTCCAGCCGTATGGCCGAACTCCTTACTTGGCGATGACGCGAGCCATCTCAAGCACCTTGTTGGAGTAGCCCCACTCGTTGTCATACCACGAGAGAAGCTTCACGAAGGTGGGATCGAGGCACATGGACTTGTCGGCGTCGAAGATCGACGTGCGGGCGTCGCCGCGGAAGTCGGTGGAGACCACCGCGTCCTCGGTGTAGCCGAGAATGCCCTTGAGGGAGCCCTCGGAAGCCTCCTTGACGGCGGCCTTGATCTCTTCGATCGTGGCGGGCTTCTCGAGCTCGGCCGTGAGGTCGACGATCGAGACGTCGCTCGTGGGAACACGCATGGAGATACCCGTGAGCTTGCCGTTGAGATCGGGGAGAACCTTGCCGACGGCCTTGGCCGCGCCCGTCGAGGACGGGATGATGTTCTCGAGGATGCCGCGGCCGCCGCGCCAGTCCTTCTTGGACGGGCCGTCAACCGTCTTCTGCGTCGCCGTGGCGGCGTGCACCGTCGTCATCAGGCCGCGCTTGATGCCGAACTTCTCATGGATGACCTTGCTGAGAGGCGCGAGGCAGTTCGTCGTGCAGGAAGCGTTGGAGATGATGTCCTGGCCGGCGTACGTCTCGTGGTTGACGCCATACACGAACATCGGGGTCGCGTCCTTGGAGGGAGCGGACATGATGACCTTCTTGGCGCCGGCGGTGATGTGGGCGCGGGCCTTCTCGTCCGTGAGGAAGAGGCCGGTGGACTCGACGACGATCTCGGCGCCGACTTCGTTCCACTTGAGGGCGGCCGGATCCTTCTCGGCCGTCAGGCGGATCGCCTTGCCGTCAACCACGAGGTTCGTGCCGTCCACCTTGATGTCGTGCTTGAAGATGCCATGCACTGAATCGTACTTGAGCATGTACGCGAGGTAGTCAGGGTCGAGAAGGTCGTTGATGCCGACGATCTCGATGTCGTTCGCGAAGTTCTCAACCGCCGCGCGGAAAACCATGCGGCCGATGCGGCCGAAGCCGTTGATGCCAACTTTGATAGCCATTTCTTTTTTACTCCTTGTAGTGCCTTCGGAAGACTTTTCCCCCGATGGAAAAACGGGCAATAGTGTATCAAAACGGCGCGGCGATGTCAATACCGGGGTTGACGCGTTAAAAACCGGCTATAGGGTGACCCCGGTTTTGAATATCGCAATTCCCCTGGCGCCCATGCGCTCGCTTTTCGTGCGTTCGCCCGAGGCGACGCGGAGAACATGCCTGAAAAGCCGCTCGCCGGCCGCGTCGAGAGTCTCGTCGCCGTCCGCAACCGTGCCCGCATTGAAGTCCATCCATCCCCGCTTCCTCTCGAAGAGCGGCGTGTTGGTGGCGATCTTCACAGTTGGCGCGGGCGCGCCGAACGGCGTGCCGCGGCCCGTGGTGAAGAGGATGAGCTGCGCGCCGGCCGCAGTGAGGGCAGTGGCGGAAACGAGGTCGTTGCCCGGGCCGGACATCATGCTGAGGCCCTGCCTGCGCACGCCGTCGGCGTAGTCTATCGCGTCCACCACCGGCGCGCTGCCGCCCTTCTGCACGCATCCGCAGCTCTTGTCTTCGAGCGTCGTTATTCCGCCCGCCCTGTTTCCCGGGCTCGGATTCTCGTACACCGGTTCGCCGTGCGCCGTGAAGTACGCCTTGAAGTCGGCGACCATCTTCACCGCCCTTTCGAACACCTCGCGCGACTTGGCGCGGTTGAAGAGCATCGGCTCGGCGCCGAACATCTCCGGCACCTCCGTGAGAACGGTCGAGCCGCCGAGCGACACTAGGATGTCGCTGAACCTTCCCACGGCCGGATTCGCCGTTATGCCCGACAGGCCGTCGCTGCCGCCGCACTTCATGCCCACCACGAGCTTCGAGGCGGGCAGCCGTTCACGCCGGTCTCCACTCATCGCGCGCGCGATCTTCTCAAGAAGACGCTCCCCCTCCGCAAGCTCGTCCTCAACCTCCTGGCAAACAAGAAACTTCACGCGCGCTTCGTCCACATCGCCAAGTTCCTCGCGGAACTGCGCCGACGTGAGATTCTCGCACCCGAGCGCAAGCACCAGCACGCCGCCCGCGTTCGGGTGGCGGCAGAGGGCCGCGAGCAGCTTGCGCGTGCGCGCGTGGTCTGCGCCCGTCTGCGAACACCCGTACGGATGCTCGAAGGCGTACACGCCCTCCACCGCGCCGCCTACGAGCCGCTGCGCACGCGCCGCGAGCGCGCTGGCTACAGAATTCACGCAACCCACGGTGGGCACGATCCATATCTCGTTGCGGATTCCGGCTCTTCCGCCAGGCCTCGTGTAGCCGTCGAACGAAGCATCCGCAAAGGCGGCAGGGGCGGAAAGGCGTGGTGCCGCCGAGGGCGCGTATAGGTATTCCGCCTTCTCGTCGAGCGTGGTGCGCACATTGTGGGTGTGCACCCATTCGCCCTTCGCGATGTCGCGAGTTGCGGCGCCGATGGGGAAGCCGTACTTCACGATCTTCTCGCCAGCACGAATGTCGCGGAGGGCGAGCTTGTGGCCGGCGGGAACGTCGCCGCGCGGTTTGAGAAGCACTTCGACGTTGTCCGCAGGATGTATTATGATCGAGTCCATGGTCAGAGATAGGCGCGTATGTCCTCGCCCCAGAAGTCCGCATTCGCCGCACACTTCGCCACGAGCTCGTCGAGCGGAAGAGCCCTGTTCGCGAGGAACCACTCCAGCACCTTCGCGTCGTCCCTCACGAGATAAGTCTCGTCGCCGCGCTTCGCCTCGAGCGCGTTGTGCGCCTCGTTCCACCTCTCGCCGCGCGAGTAGAACTCAACGAGCGAGCGGAACGACGAGGATAGGTTCTTCGCCGGACGGCCGAACTTGGCGAAGTAGCCCTTGACGCTCGGCAGGCAGCGCGCGCGCCACTTCGATACGGAGTTGAGTGAGATGTCGAGCAGCCGGTGGTCGATGAACGGGTTCTTGAAGCGCTCCGTCACAGCATGCGCAAAGTCCTTGAGATCGGCCTCTGGCAGGTCGAGCGTGGGGATGATCTCGTTGTAGATCGTATCCTCCATGAAGCCTCTCACGCCGTCGTCGTTCATGCAGTCGCACACGATGTTGAAACCCTTGAGGTACGCACCGAGCACGAACGAGGTGTGCGCGCCGTTGAGGATGCGCACCTTGCGCTGTTTGTAGGGGGTGTGGTCGTCAACCACGATGATAGGCAGGTCGGTCTTGCCGAGGCCAAGCTCGGCGACTATGGACTGCGGGCCCTCGATCACCCAAAAGCCGAAGCATTCTCCCGTGTCGACCACGTCGTCCACATATCCGTTCGCCTCGTTGATGGACGCCACCTCGGCGCGCGGGAAACCAGTCACGATGCGGTCGACGAGCGTGGAGCAGAACACGTTCTCCCCATCCACCCAGCGGGCGAAGTCGTCGCCTAGCCCCCAGTCCGCTATGTACCTCTCCACGCACTTCTTCAGCTCGCGGCCATTGTGGTCTATGAGCTCGCACGAGAGAATCACGAAGCCCTTCCCCTTCTCGGCGCCGAAGAGCCTGAATCGTTCGTAGAGGAAACGCGTGAGCTTCGCGGGGAAACTGGAGGGCGGCGCATCCTCGAATCTGCACTCGGGATCGTAGGCGATTCCCGCCTCGGTCGTGTTGGAGACGATGAAGCGCAGGTCGGGGTTGGACGCGTTTGCGAGGAACGCCTTGAAATCCACATACGGGTTTATGCAGCGCGAAACGCTGGAAATAACGCGCTTCGCGTTCACCTTCTTCCCGCCCTCGAAGCCGCGCAGATAGAGCGTGTAGAGTCCATTCTGCGCGTTGATCGTCTCGCGCAGGGCGTCCGCGCCGGGAATCGGCTGCACGAGGCACACCTTGCCGCCGAATCCTGCCTCCTCGTTGAGGCGGTCTATGAAATAGTCCACGAACGCCCTCAGAAAGTTTCCCTCTCCGAACTGCAGCACTCGCTCTGGCGCGGTCCTCAGCAGATACCCGTCATACCCCGCCTTTTCAAGCGTGGCGTAGCTTAGCCTTTCCATGTTTCCATTCTCCTTGTCGCTGTTAAAACAACTACGCCAATTATACCACCCTTCCAGACATCCCATCAAGCGGAAAATCGGAATTGCTCGTGGTGGTTCGTGGCTCGTGGTTCTTTGGAATAGTTAATGCTAGAATATGCCTACGATGAAATTGCTATTTTCCATAGGCGTGTTTTCGTCAGCCTTACTACGTACCTTCTCCTACTGAAGGTTATTGCGCGTCTGACGGATTTCCAGATTGGTAGCGGGGGCTGGATTTGAACCAACGACCTTCAGGTTATGAGCCTGACGAGCTACCAGGCTGCTCCACCCCGCAATCTGGCGCTTTCCGAATGGCGGGCCTGACAGGAGTCGAACCTACAACCCTCAGATTCGTAGTCTGATGCTCTATCCAGTTGAGCTACAGGCCCATTGAGGAAAACGGCGTATATTGTACCACAGACCTTGCCGTTGCGCAAGGGGTAAAATGAAGAAAAGTGAATAGCGGTTAGCGCTGGCCATGTGGCTAGTGACCAGTGGGTGGTGAACGACAGCTAGTTCTGATCGATGGCTTCGGCGGCGTGGAGGCGAAGAGCCTCAACGGCGGAGGGCACTCCGTTCGTGGCGGCTATCTGATACCAGAGCAGCGCCTGGCGACGATAGTCGGCGGCGTTTGGCGCGGCGCGCGAGACTGGTATGGCCCAATCGTCGGACGCAAAATCTATCCTGCGCATCCACGCCGTCCAGCCCTTCTTCATGTGCGCCGCGTCGCGCACCCAGCCTCCCCAGCCCCAGATGTCGTACACGAACGCGAGACGCAGCTGCGCCGCAGGATATCCGGCACTTGCCTCGGCGAACAGAATTTCATGGGCCTCCTGCGGCGTGGCGCACGCCTCCGCCGCCGCGAGGCGCGCCTCATGCCCAGTCTTCTCCAGCCGCGCGCGCTCTTCTGCGCCCCATGCATTCCAAACGCCCGCCATGAGGCGTCGGCATGCCGCCTCGACCGCCGCAATGCGTGCGGCACGCTCTGAACGCTCTGCCGCGCGGCGCTCAATGCACAGCACGAACACAGTTCCACAGACGAGCGCCGCGACCGTCGCTGCCAACGCAAGAAGCTTGATGTGTTTCTGCTTCATCTGCCCGCCTCTCTCTGCCGCAGCATCTCGTACAGGCACACCGCCGCGGCCACGCCTGCGTTGAGCGACTCAATCGCACCCAACATCGGCAGCACGGCCACGAAGTCACACGTGTCGCGAACGAGGCGCGAAATCCCCGCGCCCTCGGCGCCCACCACAAGGGCGGCGCGTCCGGTGAAGTCGATCGCCGTGTACGGTTTCGCGTCATCGCCCCAGTCAAGCCCCGTTATCCACGCACCTGCCTTCTGCAGCTGCTTCATCGCGCGAACGAGGTTCACGACGCGCGCCACCTTGAGGTGCTCGCTGGCTCCGGTCGACGCCCGCACCGCCGCTGGCGTAACGCCGCAACCGCGGTCTTCGGGAATTATCACGCCAGTCACGCCCGCCGCGCAGGCGGACCGCAGCACGGAACCCACGTTCTGCGGGTCTTCAAGATGGTCCAGCACCACCACAATGGCGCGCTCGTCCTCCTCAACCTCGGCAAGGATGTCCTCTACGTCCACGTACGGGTAGGGTGTCGCCTTGAGCGCCACTCCCTGATGATGGCCGCCATGCGTGATCGCGTCCAGGCGGCGGCGGTCCTCCGAGCGCACCACGATTCCACGTTCATGCGCGGTGGCGCGCAGAATCGCGATCTCGTCGCTCTCGTTCTTCTCGGGCGGCGGCAGGATCATCTCGCTGAAGGAACGCCGCCCGGCGCGCAGAGCCTCGACCACGGGCCTGCGCCCGTAGAGCCACTCGCCGCCCGTGCACTGTTCGCGCGGACCACGATGATGCGCCTCGAAATCGCGGCTTGGACGCATCGGCCTCACTCCTCGCATTCCATCACGATGCGGAAGCCCACGTCGTACACGGTCTGCCACGGCTCGTAGCCCATGCGCCACGAGCTCGTTCCGTCGCGCGGACGCGACGCGAACGAGCCGCCGCGGACGGTCTTCTTCGTCTTCTGGCTGCGCGCGTTGCGCCCATCGCCCTCGACGTACGGATAGGGGGCGTAGTCGGAGAGCGTCCACTCGGCCGCGTTTCCGTGCATGTCGTACAGCCCCCAGCGGTTGCAGTTCGCCCGGCCCACGTAGTTGAGGTTGAACCAGTCGTCCTGCCAGCGCTCTTCATGGAGCGGATAGTTCTGCTCTATGGCGAACGGACGGCGCCGGCGGATGTTGCCGCCGCCGTCGAAGCCCACCACCTGGAAGCGCACGTCGCGGTCCGCGAAGTTGGCGAACTTCGAGAAGTCGTCGTCAAGCCCGCCCCACGGGAACGGGGTGTCGGTGCCGGACCTCGCGGCCCACTCCCACTGCGCCTCCGTTGGAAGCGAAGCCTTGACATTGCAAGTCTTCGACACCCACTCGCAGAACCGCATCGCGTCGTTCCATGAAACGCGCACGACGGGCTGGCGGCGGTGGTTGCCCACATGGCCGGGGAACACATGGTCCTTGCCGAACTCGTCCTGGTAGCGCGAGTCGTGCTCGGGATCGAACGCGTTGTACTGCTGGTTCTGTATCTCCATCTCGGAGATCCAGAACGGCTTTGCGATGCGCACCGCGGCGAGCGGGCGCTCGTCTGGATATCCCGTCTTGGAGCCCATCACGAACGCACCCGCGGGGATGCGGCGGAAGGTGATCGACTGGCCCGCGCCGATTATGATCGTCTTCGTCGTGACGGGGGCGATCTCGTGGATCGCGCCGAGCTGGGCGTTCGCCGAGCCGTGCACGTTCATCGGCCACCCCGCAACGGTGGGATCCTTTGCCTGATCTGGCGCGGCGGGGGCGGGCGCAACAGGCTTTATCTCGCGCTTCGCGACGATCGCGGCATAGCGGTCGTGCTCGGCCTCGGGATCGTCATCGACGTTCGCGTAGGCGATCGCGAGCTCCTTGCGGCGCTTCACCTGGTCGGGCACGGGATGGCGGATCCAGTGGTCTGGCCTGGCGAGCGAGGGCGGGCTCCACTTGCCGTGGAACGGGCAGTTGAGGTCGATCCACTCGTAGATGCGCATCCAGTCGGCGTCGGCGAGCGTCACGCCGTGGTGGCCCTTTTCGAGCATCTGCACGAGAGGGCTGGTGGAGGCGTGGTAGTCCATCACAGGCAGCATCGTCTCCTCGCTCTCAGGGCCGGGGCGGTGAATGTATGGATGGAGCATGCGGTAGGCGTCCTCGGCCGTGGCCATGAAGAGACGCTTGCCGTTGAGCTTGCCTTCGCCGCCGAATCCGCCCTGGTCGGCCTTGGCGACGGGGCCTTCTCCTTGTCGCCGTGGCAGGAGAGGCAGTACTTGCGCACCACGGGGAACATCTCGTTCGCGAAGCCCCAGGGACGGACGCCGTCGCCGTCAACAGGCTTGATCTTCTGCATTTCGCCGCGGAAGTACTTCTCGTCTGCGATCGTGCGCTTGGTGTGGATCGAGGAGCGGTTGTCCTCGTGGCAGCCAGTGCAGGAAACTCGTTCGCCAGGCATGCCCACGATCCAGGAGCGCATCAGCTGCACGGCGCGCCCCTTCTCGTCGAGCGGCTGCACGGAGATCGGGGTGTTTGCAGGCATCTCGAAGCAGCAGCTGCCGTCGCTCTCGATGTCAACCGTGCCGATGATGCGCTTCACGTCCCAGCCGCTCTCCACGCGCTCGTTGTAGCCGGAGCGGCGGTAGGCGATCCAGCCCGTGGAGGAGTGTCCGCCGGTCTTGTGGTAGTTGTAGTGATAGCTGAAGAGACGCATCTTCTTTACGGTGCCGCGCGGCACGCCGGCGAGGCCGGGGCCGTTGTAGATGTCGGCGATGTGCACGCTGCACGTCTTCATGCCCTTCACGGAGCGGTCGGGGATCACGGGCGGGCGCTTGCGCGGGGCGAACGGCATGGCCTCCACGTAGAGGCCGTCCTCCGCCTCGGCGATGAGCGTGATGTTGTCGAAGACGTCCACGAGGTAGATGCCCATCAGCGAGTCGGGCGCGTTCTTGACGGTGGCGAGCGAGTACTTTGCGTCAAGCGGCCAAGGATGCGAGAAGTACGGCTTGCCGCGCGCAAACTGGTTCATCGTGTAGGGATCGGCCATGTCGCCTTCCACCGTCTTGCCCCAGCCGGGGAATTCGTGCACGAGGCCGGTCTTCTCCATGGGGAACACCTTGGCGGGAATGCGAAGCGTGTGGCGGGCGGGGCCCCAGTCGCGGTCCGGCGGGTCGTAGCGGAAGGGATAGGCGCGCGCGAGCGTGGGATCAACCTGGAAGAAGCGGCCGACTTCGGCGCGATCGTGGTGGCCGCCGCCGATCATGGTGATGAGGTGAGGATCGCCAGGCACCGTGCGGGCGCAGTAGAAGAACGTGGGCACGAAGGAGTTGGAGCCCCACACGGAGAGCTGGCCGATGCCGTCAGGATTGCAGGTCATCAGAACGCGGCTCCAGTAGTGCGGCTGGTCGGAATATTCCCAGCGCGTGTAGAGGATGCGTCCGTCGTGCGTGATATTGGGGGTGTAGTCACTGTCCTGCTCGTATGTGAGCTGGCGGATCTCGCCCGTCTTGCGGTCCTTGCGGTACAGGACAGCCATCGGCATGTTGCCGTCTTCGCAGGGAAGGAACTGGTAGGCGGCCGTGCCGAGCATCACGAACTGGTCGCGGTTCGGGAGGTAGCAGGCGTCCCACCACTGGATGTCCTTGTGCTCCTCGGGCGAGACGAGCTCGGCCTTCTGGTACGGCATCTCGGAGGAGAGCTTCGAGAAGTCGGTCTTGATCTCAAAGATGCCGAAGAGGTTGTTGAAGCCGCGGTGGCCGGTGAAGAGAATGCGCGAGGCGTCGAAGTCGAGGTCGATGTCGCGCACGATGGACGTCTTGTCCGCCGGCTTGTAGAGCGCGCGGAACGTTGGCTTGCCGCGGATGTCGCTCAAGACGCCGATCTCGTTCTCGAATCCCGTGCGCGGCGCCACCATGTGGTTTTCGGCGTTGAGGCCGGTCATGCCGCTGCCGCGACCGCCGAACGCGCCGCGCGGGTTGCCGATCCTGCGGTGCACGCAGAGGATGCTGCCGAAGTCGAGGATGGGGTTTGCGAGCATCGCGGCGCGGTACGCCTCCACGCGCGCGACGGCGGCGGCCTTGGCCGCGTCGTCGTCCCCGCCGAGCGCGCTCTTAGTCTCGTCGAGCTTCGCTATGAGCGCCTCGACGGCCGCGTTGTGCCTGGCCCAGTCGTACTTGGGATTGCTCTTCAAGTCGGCCATCGCGCGCCGCGCGGCCTCCGGCGTGAACCTCAGCAGCTGCTCCTGAGCGCGGCGCACTGCGGCACCGTCCGGCACGGCGGCGAACGCGGCCGCGGCAAGGGCGGTCAATGCGAATACGATGTTGCTCTTCATGATGGACTCCTATGGCGGGAAACAGGGATATTCTATCAAATCTAACGCCCGATGCCTAGTGGTTAGTGCTCCTAACGGCTATGCGCACGTCTCCGCCTCGGCCTTGTGCAGAAGCTCGAGGTTCTTCACGCCGAGCGCGGGCTTCTTGGCGAAGCTCGCCACAAGGGCCTTCTCGAGGTTTTCGCCTGAAAGGCCTGTGCAGCCGAGCTTTTTGAGGGCGGCGAGCATCATCGTGTTCGCGGCCTTCGGAACGCCGAAGTCCTCGGCCATCTTGAGGGCGGGCCACTGCACGAGCTTTACGCCCTCCGGCGGCTGGCGCGTGATGGGCACCGTGGCGTCCACAATCACCGTGCCACCCCTCTTCACGTCGTCCACAAAGCGCTCGTAGGAGGGCTGGTTCATGCACACGAGCACGTCTGGATGCTCCACGGTTGGCGAGCCGATGGGCGTGCCGCTCACGACGACGGAGCAGGACGCCGATCCGCCGCGCTGCTCGGGACCATAGCTCGGGAACCACAGCGTGTAGCGCCTCTCGAAGCGCGCCGCCTCGGCCACCGTGAGACCGAGCGAGAGAATCCCCTGCCCGCCGTAGCCTGCGAACTTGAAGCGGCGCTCGTGCACGGAGGGATCGTTCTCGGCCGGCGGCACTGCCTCCTTCTCCGCGAAGAGCTCCGCGCAAGAGGCGACCTGCGGCACGGGGTTGACGGCGAGGACTGACGCGGAACTGGAGACGCGGGACGACTCTCCACGTCTCTCGTCTACCGTCTCGTGCCCTATTCCCTTCTCCACGTCGCGGAACACGCCCAGCGGGAACTCCGCCTCCATCTCGTTCTTGCAGAACTCGGCCGCCTTCAGCGGATCCAGGCGGAAGTTGGTGGGGCAGGGGGCGAGGATCTCGAGAAGCGCGTAGCCCTTGTGGGCCTGCTGGATCTCGAACATGCGCCTGATCGCCTGCTTGCACTGCATGATGCGTTTCGTGTCGGCAACCGAGACGCGGGCGATGTACACGGGCGCCTGAAGCTGGCTGAAGACTTCACACACGTGAAGGGGATGTCCGGTAAGCGCAGGGTCGCGTCCGAACGGCGTGGTGGTGGTCTTCTCGCCCTCGAGCGTGGTGGGGGCCATCTGGCCGCCCGTCATGCCGTAGAGCGAGTTGTTGATGAAGATGCAGCCGAACTTCTCGCCGCGCGATGCGGCCTGGAAGGCGTTGTTGAAGCCGATGGCGCCGAGGTCGCCGTCGCCCTGGTAGGCGATCGTGACGGCGTCTGGACGCGCCCGGCAGACGCCCGTCGCAGCAGCGGATGCGCGGCCATGTGCGGCTGAGATGTGCGCCGCGTCCCAGTAGTAGTACGTGAACACGCCACAGCCCACGGGATCGACGAATACCGTCCTGTCCTGAAGCCCCATCTCGGCGCAGCACTCGGCGATCAGCTTGTTCACGATGCCATGCCCGCAGCCTGCGCAGTAGTGCGTCACGCGCGTATCCTTCCCGCTGCGCGGGAATTTCTGGTACATTCCTTTTTGCTCGATCGTCTTCATCTCACTTCCCCAGAATCATCTTAGCGGCCTTTACGGCGTCATCGACTGTGACCACATGCCCGCCCATGCGGTGGATCATCATCACGTTGGCGGACTCCGCGCCAAGCCCCGCCTTCGCGAGGTTGAGGCGAACGTCGTCCGCGAACTGTCCGGCGTCGAGCTCGATCGTCATGATCTTGCGTCCCTTCGCTGCTGCGGCAAGCTGCTTGCGCGGGAACGGGTTGAGGGTGATCGGACGGAACACGCCCGCCTTCATCCCCTTGCGGCGCAGCGTCTCCACGGTGGTGCGCGCCACGCGGCTCGCAATGCCGAAGGCGACGATCAGGAGATCGGCGTCGTCAGCAAGGTACGTATCGGCCATCGCGTCGACCGCCATGTCCTCGTACTTCCTCTGGAGATGGTCGTTGAACACCTCCTGCGCGGCGGCATCGAGGAAAATGGACTTCACCAGGTTCTGGCGGGTCTTCGCCTCCCCCTGCGCGGCCCATTCCGAGAAGTCGGGGCGCGGCAGCTCCGCATCTGGCAGCTTCACCGTCTCCATCATCTGTCCCTGCAGACCGTCGGCGAACACGATCGCAGGCGTGCGCCACTTGGCGGCCATCTGGAAAGCTTTGATGGTGAAGTCGCACATCTCCTGCGCGCTCGCCGGCGCAAGCGTGAAGGTCTGGTAGTTGCCGTGTCCGCCGCCCTTCACGGCCGGCGTGTAGTCGCTCTGCTCGGGATAGACGTTGCCAAGTCCGGGGCCCGCGCGGTTGACGTCCACGATCACCGCCGGCAGCTCGGCGCCGGCAAGGTAGCTGATGCCTTCCAGCATCAGGGAGAAGCCGGGGCCGCTCGTCGCCGTCATGCAGAGCTTGCCCGCGCCGGCGGCGCCGAACATCATGTTAACGCTCGCCGTCTCGCATTCCGCCTGAACGAAAGTGCGGCCAAGCATCGGGAACCACTTCGCCGCCCCGTGCGCGATCTCGCTCGCCGGAGTGATCGGATAGCCGAAGTAGAGGTCGCACCCGGCGTACAGCGCGCCGATCACTACGGCCTCGTTGCTCTTCACGAATTTGGTCATGCCTTCACCACCTTGATCGCATACGGTTCCGGACAGTTGTAGAAGCACATCGCGCAGCCGATGCACCCTTCGCCAGTGTATTCCACGGGCTTGATGCCCATTCTGTTCATCGTCGCCTTCAGCGCAAGGCACTTCCGCGGGCATGCCGCCACGCAGCGTCCGCATCCCTTGCAGGAGTCCTCTTCTATTTCGGGGTGGGTGACCACTCCGTTTCCTTCTTCTGTCATCTTATACCTCGCAAAAAATTGCGCATTAGTATATCACGGTTCACGAAAACACGCAACCGGCTCACGAGCCGAACCGGCTCACGAACTCGTCCTCGGATATGATGGGCACGCCAAGCGCCTTCGCCTTCGTGTTCTTGCTTGAGGACGACGTGACGTCGTTGTTGATGAGGAAGCTTGTCTTGGAAGAGACGCTTCCCGCCACCTTCCCGCCCTGCGACTCGACGTACGCCTTCAGCGCGTCGCGGTTCGCATAGTGGTGCACATCGCCAGTGACCACGAACACGAGGCCGTTGCACCTGCCGCCTGCGGCCGCCTTGTACTCGTCAAGCGTCACCTGCGACAGGACGTCCTCGACGACCGCCATGTTCTTCTCGTCCGCACACCATCTCACGAATGCGGACGACTTGCCAGGGCCGATCCCGTCTATGGCCGCGAAGACATCCTCTCCCTGCGAGAACAGATCCGCCGGATGCGCCGACTCGCGCGCCTTCGCGAAGAGATCCTTCACCCCGTACGCCCCAAGAAGCCGCTTCGCCACGTCGATTCCGCACAGAGGAATCGAAAGCGCCACCAGAAACTGCGGCGCGCCACGCACGCGCGCCGCCTCTATCGCGGCCACGATCTTCTCGGCGCTCCTCTCGCCGAAGCCCTCCATCTCGGCGATCTCTCGCCTGTGCGCGCCGAGGCGGTAGATGTCGCCGAACGTGCGCACCCAGCCGCGGTTCACGAACTTCGCGAGCGTCTCGCCCGCAAGTCCGTCGATGTCCATGCCGTCCTTCGATACAAAGCGCATGAACTTGCGCAGCTCGCGCGCCGCGCACGTGGGGTTCGTGCACTGCAGGCGCTTCGTGACGCCGTCCGCCCCGCCGTCCACCACCGTTGCCGCGCCGCACACCGGGCATCTGGACGGCACCTCGAGGGCACCCACCTTCTTCGTCACCTTCACCACCTTGGGTATGATCTTGTTCGCCTTGATCACCTCGATCCCGGTGCCCTTGCCGCCTATGCCCAGCCGCTCGCATTCGGAGATGTTGCAAAGCGACGCGCGCTTCACCACGGTGCCCTCAAGCTGCACCGGACGAAACACCGCCACGGGCGATATGGACGCCACCGCGCATGACCATTCGATGCGCTCAAGCTCCGTCGCCGCCGTTTCATCCTGCCACTTGAACGCAAGCCCCGCGCGCGTTGCGTGATGCCCCGTCACGCTGCCCGTGCGCGCATACGCCACGTCGTCATAGCACACCACCAGGCCGTCCACAGGATATGGATTCGCCTTTGAGGTCACCTTCTCGGTCCAGCGGTCGATTGCGCCCTGAAGAGCCGCCACGGTGGGCTCGCGCACGAGCTCGCGTTCGACGGATGACAGACCCACCTTCTCAAGATGGTCCATGCACGCGCCCCATGAGGCGAGCGGCTCGTCGGCGTGGACGAGCGTGAACGGTATCCAGCGCAGGCGCCTCTGCCTAAGCTCGTCAACGTCTTTGAGCGTGAGCGAGCCGCTTGCGAGGTTGCGCGGGTTCGCGTATTCCTCCTGGCTCTGCGCGCAGAACGCGTCGAAGTCTGCATACGATATCACCGCCTCGCCACGCACCACCAGATGCCCCCCGCACGCCACGGTGCGCGGGATGCCGCCGATTCCGGGCGCAAGGTGGGTGATGTTCGTGCCAGTGTGCCCGTCGCCACGCGTGACCACTTTCGCCAGGCGGCCATTCTCGTAGGTAACGACGAGGGTAAGGCCGTCGAGCTTCCACGAAAGCCAGATCGGGCGACCTTCGGACCATTTGGCGACGTCGGCCACCTTCTTTGTCTTCGCAAGAGACAGTGCCGGATACTCGTGGGGCTCCTTCTGCCCGGCCACGTCATCGGCCGAGACGCGGTGCGTGGGCGATTCATCCAGCACCACGCCTGTCTCGTCTTCGAGGGCCTTTAGCCTGTCGAACAAGGCATCCCACTCGAAGTCGGTCATAAGTTCGCCGCGGCCGTTGTAGTACGCATCGGCCGCCTCGTTCAGCTGCGCAGCCATGGCGCGCATCTGCTCTGTCTTTTCGTCAGTTGATTTCGACATGCCAATATTATACCATAAGACGCGCCTTGCGATGTGGTGACGCTGTAAGTTGGCACCCTTCGTCAGTTTATGATATATTCACGGCGGAACACGCAAGTCCTCGAGCGCACCAGCCGCCATGAGACACCTGATCTTCCTGCAGGCGACCCGTGCGAAATCGGAACCGGGCAATCATTCAAGCGAGGGCTTGACGATCTTGCCGTCGCGCTGTGCCTCGGGATCGTGGTCGTGCGCGATGTACTGTCCGTTGGAGTCCATCCAGAGTATCAGCCTCTCGCGCTCCTCCGGCGTGAGCTTCACGCCGTGGTGGCCCGCGTCCAGCATCTTCCTCAGCGGCGCGCCGATGGCGAGGTTCCTTCCGGGGGTTGTGTAGGCTGGCTCGAAGAACTCCCAGTTCACCTTGCGGCCGTCTTCGATGATCTCCCGCACGAAGTAGTTCGTGCGGTGAACAAGATTGTTCCAGCTCGTCGAGAAGCCCCACTTGTTCTTGCGCCAGTCGCCTGCGCGCAGGTCGGGCGCCTTGGGGGCGCGCTTCTCGCCGTGGCACGAGACGCACTTCGCGTCAAGGACAGGCTGCACGAGGCGCGCGTAGTTGAACGGCGCAGAGCCGTCGGGGCCGGGCTTTATCCTGCTCGGCGCGCGGCGCATGGCGGCGGGCAGGCTCTTTATGGCCGTGCGGCGCACGTTCTCCTTCGGCTCGTGGCATCCGCTGCACACAAGCCGCTCGCCAGGATGCAGATACGTGTCGCTGCGCATGTTCTGCACGGCACAGCCGTCGGCGCGCAGCGCCTGGAAGAAGAGCGGCACGCCCACCGGCGCGAGGAAGTACGCGCTGCCGTCCGCCTCCACGGGAACGGTGCCGAGGCACTGGCGGCCCGTCTGGCGCGCCTCCGCGCCGAGCCACGGACGCTGCTGCAGGGGCTTGGTCTTCGGAAAGAGCTGCCACACGCGCAAGGCCGTGATCGCGTCGTTCGTGGGGAACGGAATGCGCGCGTCATAGACGTTGACGAGGCCGATCTCGCCCGTCTTCGGCATCTCGGCGGCGGGAATGGGCGCGGGACGCTTCCCGTCGGCGTCGGCAGGGCGCCCCTCAAGCGTCTTGTGCGGAATCACCGGCGGCATCTTGCGCGCCATGAGCGGCATCGGATCTAGGCACGAGATAGTGGGATGCGAATAGAGACGCGTCTTGTTGCCGAAGACGTCCAGCAGCGTGATCGCGTAGCGGCGGCCACGCATGGGGACTTTGTACATTCCGTTCGCGTCGCCGTCGTACGCGCAGATGAAGTACTTTTCGCTTAGCGGCCACGCCGTGGCGTAGGATCCGCTGCAGCGGTTGTGCCACGAGGTCTGCTCGCTCTCGGGGAACGCCTGCTCTGGCGTGACGCGCCGCACGGCGCTCATCTCGCCGTCGTCCGGCACGGCCGGATCGATCATGATGAACGAGCCCGCGGCCCAGCCGTGGTGGGGCGTGGCGGTGGCGATGTACTTGCGCGAACCGGGAATCTGGCGCACGTTCATCTCCATCTTCGGGGTGGTGTCGGCGTGAAGGCGCGTGTTGCCGTTGAGCTCGCGCGGGTCGCGTCCGTCGGGGAAGCACGTCCAGGCGTGGTGCGCCTGGCCGGCGCCGCGGTCCACGTAGTCCCAGCGGGTATATACGATCATGCCGTCGTTGTTCACGCTGGGGTGCCACTCGTTCGTCTCGTGGTGCGAGAGGCGCACGATGTCCTCGCCGTCGTCGAACATGGAGTGCAGCGTGAATGACGGCACGGGACGGTTACCCGAGCATCTCACGAAGCCTCCGCGTCTTTCCGAGGAGAACACAATTCTCCCGTTCGGCAGCCAGCACGGGTCGAACTCGTTCCACGGCCCGCTCGTGAGCTGGCGCAGACCGGTTCCGTCGATGTTACACGTGAACACGTGGTAGCACGTGCCGTCCTCCCACTTGTCGAGGCTGCTGTTGTTCTTCACGGCCGCGAACGCGATGCGTTTCCCGTCCCAGTCGATGTCGGGCGAGATGATCGCGCATCCGTCGAGCGTCTGCCCCTTCCACGCGCCTTCCTCGATCACCTTGCCAGCAAGGATGTTGCGCGCAACGGGCTTATCCGAGAACGGTTTTTCAAGGATGTACAACCCGTCGCCGCGCGAGAAGCCGTTCTGCGTGCCGTGGAAGCCGTAGTACTGGTCGCACATGTGCGAGCCGTCGCGCCACTCGTTGAAGCCGCGAGGCTCGTGCGTGACGAAGAGAAGGCGCTCTATGCCCCTGAGGAGCGGGTTCATGAGGGAGACGCGGCGGTTGAGGTCCATCACCCGCGCGAAGAGCGCGAGGCGGGGCCCCTCTTCGAGGGCGGCGAACGCGTCCGCCGCAAGGCCGGCGAACTCGGCGCGCTCGGCGGAAAGATCCACCGACGCGGCAAGGTCGTCGATAAGCGCGCGCGTTCTGCGCAGCGCCACCACGAGCGGATCGGCGTCGCCGGGGAGGATGCAGGCCTGGACGTTCTCCGCCTGCTCGTTCGTCTTCGCCGGCAGACGGCTCCAGTTGTCGATGTCGCGCTTGATCAGCCGCCAGTCCTTCTGGGCATTGCATCTTGAGGACACGACTTCCTTCACGTTCCACTTTCTGACGAGATGCCGCGTGACGGCGAGACGCTCCTCGTTGGAAAGAACGCGGGCGAATAGAAGCACCTCTCGCAGTTCGCGCCCGCCGCTCCGATCGCGGAACTGCTCGCGACGGTCCCACGAAAGGCTGTCGCAGGCGCACGGCACGGAGGTCTCCACGCAGAACACCTGCGTCACGCCGGTGGGCGGATACTCGTTGTAGATGTCGGCCACCTCGTTCGTGCCGTTCCAGATGCGCGCGATCTTCGTGGACCATTCGGGCGAGGCGTATTCGCCGTTCGCGCCGCGATGGAAGTCGTAGCCCTTGCTGTCGCACAGGAAGTGGCAGTAGCGCTCCTTATCTAGCTTCGCCACCACGAATGCCATCCGGACGTCAGTCCGGCGGGGATTAATCGAAAGGTCGCGTCCGCTGGAGTACCTTCCGAAATCGACGTATGGAAGCCCGTCTTTGTCCTTGCGCAGAATCGGCGGACGCGCCTCGTCAACCTCCGCCGTGCTGCTGAGGCATGCGCCGCGGCCGCGCCATCCACCATCCATCTCAAAGCACACGTCCTGGGGCGCGCCTTTGAAGTCGAATGCGTCCAGCCACAGGACAGATTCCTGAAGCACGGCGGGCTCGCCGGCTCTTAGCGCCGACGGCGCGCCGGAAAATGCCGCAAACGCAAAGGTGGCTGTCAAAAGCAAAAGTGCATTCTTTTCCATGGCAGAAATTATACCAAAGCCCTCTTAGCCGCGCAAATGCAAAAACGACAATGCAAAAACGCAGCCCTGCACGAGCGATTGAGATTTGGTTCAATTCCGCGCGAGGCTATAGCGGATTACGCGCACCGGGCCGATGAGACCGGAGTCGCGCAGAGGGCTACCCTTCCTCGGGCCCGCGATCGTCCACGTGCGTCGCGCCGCCAGTTCGAAAAAGACAACCGAGTTGACCGGCAGGGACACAGCCAGTTCAACTGTTCCGTCTGCACTTGCCTTTATGCGCTCCTCGACGGGCCTCAGCTTCGCGTGGTCCCGGAGCAATGGTTCTATTTCCTCCACGAACATCTGGCGGTCCTTCTCGGATTTCAGCCCGCATACAGCGTGCATCGGCGCCGGATCGTCCGGCGACCAGCCGAAGCGATCGTCGCCGATGCCGCGCTCTCTGCGGATACGCCTCCATTCGTCGAACCAATTGGCGTCGTCGTCGATGACACTGCGCACTACGCGCACATCTTGTCCTTTCCACGCGACCGGCAGCTTCACCTTCATGCGAAGCGGTGTCTTCCCCGCTGCATGGAGATTGTTTACGAACGAATACGCCATAATGCGAACCATCCCGCCGTCCGCCGAAACCGCGGCCACCGCGTCCGCCTCCACTCCACCCCCCGCCTTTCCATCGGCCGCAACGGGGAGCCTGCGCATCCCCTTGAACTTCGCCGACTCCCGCGCCACATGGAACGAAACCGACGGCAGGCCGTCAAACCCGGTGTGGGGCCCCGATAGATATCCCCACGCGGCGAAATAGTCAGCCTTGGAGTCGAACAGCTGCTTCACGATCCTTGCGTCGTATGCGGCCTGGTATGTGTCGCCGACAACGCGCAAGGCCAAGGCCCTGCTGTTCGCGCCACGCGCGAGCCCAGAAAGGATGCGCCCCTCGTCAATACCGTAAACGAGGTTTGTCAGCCCAACCGATTCGGCGGCGTTGCGCAGATGCCCGATCGTATTGGGCAGGTTGAATCCTCTTGTGAAGCGTCCGGGGTTGAAATCATAAAACGATGCCGTTACGAACTTCAAAGGGATGCGGCGTTCCGCCGCGTACTTGATGAAGTTGCGCTCGTCCCACAGCCCCTCGGTTACGGCCATCGCGTGCGCGCCGAACGTCAAGTCCGGCGAGATCGTCCGCGTAAAGGCATCAACCGTCACCTCGTACAGGCGGCAGTAGGCCTGAAACGTCTTTTCCGCGCTGCCCGACGCATCCTTGAACCAACCGCCGTTCTCGAATTCGGTCAGCACGGCGAAACGCCACGTGAGCAGTTCGTCGCGCCCGAACGCGTCGAGCAGCGCCTTTGCGCAGGCGGCCATGTAACGTCCGTACACGTCGTAGTCAAGAGGCGGGCGGATGTTCATGGCGAATTCCCCGAAGTTGATGCTGGACGAGAACTTCCGCGGCACGTTTCCGAGCTTGAGGTACGGTCTCAGGCCAAGCCGCACGATATTGCGGCATCCCGCCACGAGGCGCGAAAAGTCGTAGTCGTCGAACACGGCGCGATTCGCCGGATCCTTTAAGCAGTCGCGTCCGTCGTTTCCGCCCGTCGCCCCCATCACCTCTACGTATTCGACGAACTCCAGTACGTCCGCGTCATTCCTGCGTTTCACGTTGGCGAATGTCGATTCCTGCAGTTCCCAAATCGTGAGCATCTTGCTCACATTCGGCAGTGTCTTGCCTGGATTGCCCGCGTCTATGGAAAAAATGGTTTCTCCCGTGCCTTCAGCGGCGATTCCACACCATGCGAGCGCCAACGCGCCGACGACTGCGGCAAACATATTTCGTGTGATGTTCATGTCTCTCCTTCTCCTGTTGAGTTAAATCATCATGCCTATCGAGCGCAGGTTTGTTCCGTCCGGCATGGAACTGGCGCTTGACTGTGCGGCCGTTGGAAGTTGCCTCAGATCCGTACGTCCCGCAGAAGCCATGGAACGAAATGCGTCCGCGCCTTGCGCTCTATGGGCACCACTCACGCGACGGGAAGAGAGTATCAAATCTTGGTCTGTTGGTCAAGACAGCTCTACCGCGGCAACCGGCTATCTGAAATAGATGGTGAAGGTTCTGGGCACATGGTTGAACAGCGCATAGTTTCGGGCGACCACGTAGCCATGGTTGTCGTAGGCCACAAGCGAAAGGCAGTTGCGGCGGCCGTTGCCCTCCACAAGCGCACTGGCGGGAAACCTTCCACGCACCACTCCGCCATTGACGGCGAAGGTTCCTAGCACGTGCCCGTTCAGTATCGCCTTGACTCTGTGCGCACGGCGCAGAACAACTGTGAAGACGCTTCGGCCCTCTTCGATGCGGGGCTCGATCTCAAAGGCGTCCGGCATGTAGGGATGCGTCTGGCTGGAGTTCCTGAGCGACGCCATGAGCGTCGCCACGTCCGCGAACTGGCGGTCCATCCATGCAAGCCTCTTGGCGTGGAACGTCTTGAGGATCGCCACGTCGCCGTCGAAGGTGCGCGTGGCGTTCGCGGTGTCCTTGCGCGGCGCCCACAGCCGCTCGTCAACCAGCGCCGACCTGCGCACCGTGGCGATCGCGCGGTCAAATTCCCCGCCCTCCGCGTATATCGCGGCATAACGGCTGCGCACCTCGTGGTACCTTTCCCACACGCGCAGGCAGAACCACGGATCGGTCGTCCACTCGCGGTTCATGTTCGCCACGCCGCCGCCGGCGCTGCGCCACCTTTCGCACGTGTTGGGAACTGTGCGCGAATACGAGCCCCAGTCGAAGTCCCAAACCGGACCCCACACGAGCTTTCCGCCGCGGTCGATGTACGCGAAGCGGCTCTTCTGGCCCATGTCGCCGTTGTCGAAGAGCTCGTTCACGAGAAAGAA
>JAFXIL010000102.1 GCA_017563185.1 Kiritimatiellia bacterium
ATCGAACCGGCGACACACGGATTTTCAGTCCGTTGCTCTACCAACTGAGCTACCTAGCCACTACCAGAACTTGTGAATGGTAGGAGCAGAGGGACTCGAACCCACGACCCAGTGATTAAGAGTCACTTGCTCTACCAACTGAGCTATGCTCCCATTCACCGCTTCCGCGACCCAGAGAATGGAGCGAGCTAACGGACTCGAACCGTCGACAACCACCTTGGCAAGGTGGCACTCTACCAACTGAGTTAAGCTCGCACTGGTGTCGTGAAAACGTCATATAGTGTATCATAATTCCTTGAGACGCGCAAGGGGAAATTTCAAAAAAATTTATTCGTGGTTGAAGAGGTCGTTCACGCTCGCATTTCCGTGTATGCGCTTGATGGCTTCGCCGATGAGCGGAGCAACGCTGAGGACGGTGAGCTTGAACGGAAGCTTGGAGGGGTCGAAGCCCTCGCGAAGGGGAATCGTGTCGGTGACGACGAGCTCGTCGAGCTGGCTTTCCTTCATAAGGCGCTCAACGCCCTTTGGGGTGAGCGGGAAATGAGAGACGAATGCATGCACGCTCTTGGCGCCGTTGTCGCGGCACATCTTGGCGGCGGCGCTGAGCGTGCCGCCGGTGGCGGTCATGTCGTCGATCATGATCACGTCGCAGTCCTTCACGTCGCCCACCACGCTGAAGGCGTCCACGGTGGAGTCGCCCGTGCGCTGCTTGGCCACGATGGCAAGGCCGGTGCCGAGCTTGCGGCTGTAGCCGTATGCTGTCTTGGCGCCGCCGGTGTCGGGCGAGACCACGATGGGCTTGGAGAAGTGCATGTCCCGTATGTATTTGAGAATCACGGGCTCGGCGTGGAGCTGATCGAGGGGGATGTTGAAGAATCCCTGGATCTGGTTGGCGTGCAGGTCGAGCGTGAGCACGCGGTCGGCGCCTGCGGCGGTGATGAGGTTCGCCACGAGGCGTGCGGTGATCGGCACGCGGGGCTGGTCCTTGCGGTCCTGGCGGGCGTAGCCGTAGTAGGGGATGACGGCGGTGATGCGGGCGGCGCTGCCGCGCTTGAGGGCGTCCATGATGATGAAGAGCTCCATGTACGCCTCGTTCGGCGCGGGCGAGCCGCTCTGGATCACGAACACGTCGCGGCCGCGCACTCCATCCTGGATCTGGCAGAACGTCTCGCCGTCCGGAAAGTGCCGGATGTCGATCTTGTTGAGGGGCTTGCCGAGATAGGCCGCCACCTTCTCCGCAAGCGGCAGATTCGCCGTGCCGGAGAACACCATGAAATCATCATTAGACTGATCCAACATTTCTCTCACTCCTCGAAGAACGCCTCCGCCGTCCACCTGGGCGGCCGATGTGTCTAGTATACCATAAATCTGCCGTGGGATAAAGACCGCATTACCGGTCCACCCTCGCCGAGCCTCCGCCGGCAAGTTTCTCGACGTCGGCCTTCGTGGCCATCGACGTGTCGCCAGGCGTGGTCATTGCGAGCGCGCCATGCGCCGCGCCGTAGTCCACCGCCTTCTGCGCGTCGTCGAACTCCATCAGGCCGTACACGAGCCCGCTCGCGAACGAATCGCCGCCGCCAACACGGTCGTAGATCTCGAGGCCCGGACGCTTCACCGACTCCTTGAGCTCTCCCCTGTACCAGCAGATCGCGCTCCAGTCGTTCACCGTTGCGCTCTTCACCGCGCGCAGCGTCGTGGCCACCACCTTGAAGTTCGGGTATTGCGAAGCTGCCTTGTCGATCATGCGTGCGAAACCGTCGACGGGAAGGGTGGTCAGGTTTTTGTCCACGCCCTCCACCTCGATTCCGAGCGCGGCCGTGAAATCCTCCTCGTTGCCGATCATAACGTCCACGTACTTCGCGATTTCGCGGTTCACCTCCTGCGCGCGTGCCTGACCGCCTATGGACTTCCACAGCGACGCGCGGTAGTTGAGGTCGTAGCTCGTCACCGTGCCGTGCCTCTTCGCCGCCTTGAGCGCCTCCACCGCGACTTCGGCGGTCGTCTCTGAGAGCGCGGCGAAGATGCCGCCTGTGTGGAACCAGCGCACGCCTTCGTGCCCGAAGAGGTCGTCCCAGTCGATCTCGCCTGGCTTCAGCTGCGATACGGCGGTGAGGCCGCGGTCGGCGCACGAGCGCGCGCCGCGGCAGCCGAAACCGCGCTCGACGAAGTTGAGGCCGTTGCGCACCGTGCGGCCGATTCCGTCGTACGGAACCCACTTGACGTGCGACACGTCCACGCCGCCCTGGAGCATGAAGTCCTCCACAAGGCGTCCCACAGGGTTGTCGGCAAAGGCGCTGACGGCGGTCGTCCTCAGGCCGAAGCAGCGCCTGAGGCCGCGCACCACGTTGTACTCGCCGCCGCCTTCCCACACCTTGAACTCGCGGGCGCAGTGTATGCGCCCGTCGCCTGGATCGAGGCGCAGCATTATTTCGCCGAGCGAGGCGGCGTCCCACCTGCAGTCGGCCGCAGGCTTCACCTTGAGAGTAGATTCCCGTGCGTTCATAAAGCCTCACCTTCCACGCCGTATCTCGGTCTCGTCCTCGTCGCCTCCGTAGGGCGGCGGCGATACGCGGGCGGAGTAGTCCCATCTGCTGCCCCACTGCTCCTCCACCAGCGCCGTCTGGTATTCGCGCCAACCTTCCTTCCAGATCATCCACGCTATCAGGAGGCGCATGAAGATGCTTCCGCCAAGGGGGATTATCCAGATGTGGTCAATGCCCAGCATCGGGCCGAACACGAGGAGGCCCGCCGCCACGCGCCCCACTATCATCGCCAGCCATGTGGCCTTGGCGCGGCTTGTGAACGCGCGCGCCACGCTGCGGAAGATGCGTCCGCCATCCATTGGGAAGCCAGGCAGCAGATTGAACGCGCCCAGAGTGATGTTCATTATGGCCGCGATCAAGAGCGCGGCGGCGAAGAACTCAATTCTTCTGCAGAGGTGTGCGGCAATGTAGCACAGAACTCCAAGGGAAAAGCTCACGGCTGGCCCTGCGGCGGCGGTGAGTAGTTCCTGCCACGCCTTATATGGCAGCCGCTCAAGGCTCGCGCAGCCGCCAATCAGCATGAGCGTGATGTCGCGCGTGCGGCATCCGAACGCGCGCGCCGTGAGCGAGTGGCCGAGCTCGTGCAGCACGATAGAGGCCAGAAGCAGCACCATCGCCGCGAGGTCAAGCGCCACGGAGCCCGTCATTCCGATGAAGAAGATGAGCAGTATTGCGGTCGAGATGTCCAGATAAACCGGAATCCCGAAGAGTTCGCAGATCTTGAACTTGTTTCCGAAGAGCATTGTCAGATAATCTCGCACTTTCCGCCGGCACATGCCACGGTCTGGGTGACGGTGGTGTTGTCGGTGTTCTCGAAGAAGTTGAGGTAGTCGACCGGCTTCGACGTGCGCTGCAGGTCTTCCCAGTGCTTGCACGCGTCAACGCGCTTGAGGCAGCGGGTCATCTTGAGCACGTCGTCGCCGAAGTAGTTCTTGGCGAACTTCTTGGCGCGGCGGATCCAGTCGAGCTTCTGCATTCGCAGCGCCTCGTACGCCTTGTAGATGGGAGCCGGGTATATCTTGGGCGTCGCCTTGGTGAGGTCCTCCTTGCCGCGGCCGAGCGAGGCTGCGCACGCCTCCCAGAGGTTGCCGTCGAACGCGGCAAGACCATCGACGATGAGGCCCGACGCGAACATCGCGCCGGTGCCGTAGAACTCCACGATCTCCTCGGCGGTGAGAACCTCGCAGAAGGGCGCCTGCGGGTAGTCTAGGTCGCCGCCTTCCGGGAGAAGCGAGATGCCGGCGAAGTCCTTGCGGTTCTCGTAGATGAACTTCTCGACGTCGTCCCACTCGTTGTCCTTGACGGAGATGGTGTTGGAGACGTTGTGCGAGAGCCAGGGCTGCGCGCAGCATTCGGGGCGCTTTCCGGCGTCGATCCAGTTCTCCTTGGTGAGCTTCACGTCGTTCAGGAGCCTGAGCGCGTTCACGTCGCGCTTTGTGAGCGCGTCGGGCGAGGCCTCCACGCAGAACGTGAGCACCACGTCTGTGCCGTTCGGGTTCCACACGCTCTTCTCGACGGCCAGAGGATTCTGGGCGCGGAAGAAGTCCACCAGCAGCTCGTCGGCGTTGGCCTGCGCACGGCGGAAGTAGCGGCGTGCATGGTGCGGATGGATTCCGGAGGATGTGCCGAGGATGCAGGATGTTGTGCCGGCGGGCTTCACGCACGTGGCGCGCGCCGCGGGGTTGAGGCCGATGCGCGCGGCCACCTTGGCGTTCACGTCGAGGATGAGCTTCGCCATCTTGCGCTGGAGCGCGGGATCGAATGCGATCTTGGGATGCTCCATCATGCCGGTCATCGAGACGCCGATGAGGGCCTCGCGGCGCGCGATGTCGGTGGATATCTGCCCGAGGTACGGGAAGTCGGTGTAGTCCGCCTGGAGGGTGCCGAGGATCGCGGCGGCCTCGCATGCGGCGGCGAACTTCTCCTCGTTGTCGACGATGCCCATGTTGATCTCGCAGAGGTTGCAGAAGGCGAAGCCGCTCTTGCCGTCGATCTGCGGGTAGAGGCCGATCTCGCCGCAGGGATTGAAGGTCATGTCGAGGTTGTCGGTCCAGATGAACCCGGGCTCGCCGAACTCCTTTACGCTCTGCATGAGCTTGTGGAAGAGCTCAGGGGAGGTGGAGTCGCGCAGAAGCATTGCGGAGTTGTTGGAGCGGGCGCGCTGGGGATTGTCGTTGAACCAGTTGCCCGTCTTGGCCTTGGCCATGAGCTCGTCGTCGGCCGAGAACATGCAGATCGTGGCGGAACGGCGCACGCCGCCGGAAAGCACCGCGTCGGAGGCGTGCATGATGATGTCGTATGCGTCGATGGAGCGCAGACGGTCCTGCCCGTTGTCGAGGCAGCGGTCGAGAAGCCCGCGTATGAGTTCAAGCGAACGGTGCAGCGGCTCGGGGCCCGGCGCGCGGCCCATGCCGCTTGAAATGGGGGTGCCTTTCTTGCGGATGAGCGAATAGTCGAAATCGACGATCGCGCCGGCGTATTCTGGCATTGGTTCGCCGCCCTCGAAGTAGCTCGCGAGAAGCACGCCAAGCGCGTCTGACCAGCCTTCGATCGTGTCGGAGACAACGTACGTCTTGTGCGCGCCCGTTGGACGCACAATCTTCGGCAGCTTCGACACGTGCTGCGTCTGCACGCTGAATCCCACGCCCGCGCCGCACAGCAGCAGCCATAGAGCCTCCTGGAAGAAGCGCGGCCTGTCGCAGTAGCTGGTGGTGCAGTTGTAGATGCGCGCGTTCTTCTTGAGAATCGGATCGCCGCCGAACTGGAGGGCGCGCTGCGAACCGAGCATCATGCGCTTGTGCATCGCCTTCGAACAAGTATCGATCAGGTCCTCGACGTCCAGACCCTTCGCCTTGAAATGGCGGCGGTGCATGTCCATCACGCGCTCCACCGCTTCGTCAAACGTCTCGCGACGCTGTTTTTCCGGGATGTAACGACTGTATTTGGCCGTGAATACGTAGTCTTTCAGTGCCTCGACGCTCATTGTCTTTGCTCTTGCCTGTTAAGAGTTTTTCAAGTTGGTTGAACCGGGAAAGGGAACTGTCCCGTTCGGCAAGACGGAAGCAGATCCTAATCCGGCGAAAAAATCAAGAACACTAAATATAGTATGTCTTCGCCGAAAAGTCCACAACTTATTGTGAAAACTTATCTACAGGGGGTGTGAAAAAATGGCGCGCACGAGGTGCGCGCCATGTCATTTCTGGGGCATTTCGCCGCCTAGTCGCTACTTTATGCGCAGTAGGAAGAAGTTCTTCTTTCCGCTCCTCAGCACCGCGAGGCGGCCTTCGACGAGGTCTTCCTCGGCGAACGTGCGTTCGGGACCGGCCTTGCCGCCGTTGAGCGAGAGGCCGCCCTGCTGCGCCATGCGCCTCGCCTCGCCGTTCGAGGCGAACATTCTGGCAGCCGCGGCCACCGAGAAGACGCTGCGTCCAACCACGGCGTCCTTGGCGAGCTCGGCGCTCTTGACGTCCTTGAAGATCGTCTCAAGCTCGCTGGCGCTTTTGCCTGTCACGTCGCCGCCGAAGAGAGTCTGTGTGGCGCCAAGCGCCGTCTTGAGCCCCTCTTCGCCGTGCACGAGGCGCGTTAGCTCCTCGGCAAGCGCCTTCTGCGGGATGCGTCCCTCCGGGTTCGCCTTCATCTGGCGCTCCAGCTCGGCTATCTCGTCGAGCGGACGCATCGAGAAGACCTTCAGGTAGCGGATGACGTCCTCGTCGGCGCTGCGCAGGAAGAACTGGTACCAGTCGTACACTGAGGTCTTCTCCGCGCTCATGAACATGGCGTTGCCCCCGCTCTTGCCGAATTTCTTCCCCGAGCCGTCGAGGAGCAGCGGGAAGGTGAGGCCGTACACGGTGTGCCCGCGCATCTTATGGACGAGATCCGTGCCAGCGGTGATGTTGCCCCACTGGTCCGCGCCGCCCACCTCCATCGTGCATCCGTATGCGTCGTGCAGGTGCAGGAAGTCGTTGCCCTGGAGGATCTGGTAGCTGAACTCGGTGAACGTGAGCGCGCCCTCGCTCGCCTCGAGGCGCTTCTTCACGCTCTCCTTGGCGAGCATCTGCGGCACGCGGAAGTTGATCGCGACGTCGCGCAGGAAGGCGATCGCGCTCAGGCCGGAGTACCAGTCGTAGTTGTCCACCATTATGGCCGCGTTCGGCCCGTCGAAGTCGAGAACGCGCGCGAGGTTCTCGCGAATGCCCTTTTTGTTCTCGGCGACCTGCTCGACGGTGAGCATGTTGCGCTCGGCGCTCTTGCCGCTGGGGTCGCCGATGAGGCCCGTCGCGCCGCCCACAAGGGCGATCACGCGGTGGCCGCGCAGCTGCAGACGCCTCAGCATGATGATGGAGACGAGATTGCCCGCCTGGAGCGAGCTTGCGGAGGGGTCGAAGCCGCAGTAGATGGTCTGCGGCGTCTCGAGCATCTTCTCGATTCCCGGGTCTGAGACGGCCGCCACGAGGCCGCGCGCCTCGAGTTCCTTGAAGAGCGTCATGCCAGCACCGTCCTCACCGCGTCCAGAACGTCGTCGGGCCTCTGCTGCCCGTCGAGGCGCGTCATGAGCATTCCGTCCTTGTAGATCAGCAGTACGGGAATGGACTGTATGTCGAGCTGCGCCGCAAGCTCGGGCGCCGCGCCCACGTCAACCTTGAAGATCTTCACGTCGTCGCCCAGCTCGGGCGCCACCTTGCTCTCGAGGATCGCGCCCATCATCTTGCACGGACCGCACCACGTGGCCCAGAAATCGACGATCGTCACGCCGGTTTCCACGGCGGCTTCGAATCCTGCCGCGTCCAGTTCTTTTACTTCTGCCATTGTCTATCCTTGTTCTGTTTGGAAGATGGCATTATTCTAGCATAAACCGCCGCGCTAGCGCAAGGGGGGGCGTCTCCCGGGCGGAATATGTCGAGCCACGCGCCACGAACTTCCGCTTGTGAAGTGACGTAAGAGTATGGTATAATTTTTCGAAAATGTTGGAGGTGGAAATGAGATTCAGAGAAAAGATTGTTCTGGCGACGGTTTTTGCGCTCGTATTTGCGTTGTTTGCGCATCCTGTATGCGCGGATGCTGACACGATCGTCGAAGACGTGAAGTCTTCGGTGAAGGCCTCGGTGAAGAGCGGCTGGAAGCAGCTTGAGAAGTATTCCGAGAAGATATCCGAGCTGAGGGAGGAGCGCAAGCGGCTTCCGGATACGTCGTCTTGGACGAAGCTATGGCTCGACACGAACAAGTCGGACCAGGACGCCAAGATCCGCTCGCAGCTAGGCCGCGTTCGCGAGCTGCTGCTCTCCACTAACGCGCGCAAGATCCTCAAAGGCGTTGACGTGCTGGACGAGGACATCCGCAAGGTCGAGGAGAAGATCCGCGAGGTGCAGACTGACCGCCAGCTCGCCGACGAAAGCGAGAAGGGCGACTACACCAAGAAGCTCGACGAGCTCTCAGGCAAGAAGACCGCGCTCCAGAACCTTCGCCGTGCGGAGGCTGCGAAGGTATGCGCCGAGCTGAAGGCGCTTGGCCTCAACGTGGGCGGGAAGGCCGCGGCGGAGTGCCTCTTCACGGCGAACTTCGGCGACATCATCGACGGCGTAGTCGTATCGAAGAACGTGGCGGTGGTGGTGGAGAACCTGCGGCAGCTGATGATGGTGGGCGACGTCTCCGCGTCGCGGCGGTACTACGGCATGTATCTCGTTCTCGTGGACGTGCAGATCGCCTGCTTCGAGGACTATCTTGAGAAAAGCCGCTGCGGCATCTGGCGCGGGCGGCTGGACCGGATGCGCGAAGACGCCGCCGCCCTGCGCGAGCGTGCGCAGAGCGTGATGGCGTCGGCGAACTATCTGCCCGGGCAGGACGCGCATCTTGCACAGTCCGCGTGCCAGAACGAGGCCACGCTCAAGGCGATCGACGCCTATCTGCAGGTGCTCGACGCGCACGAGGCCGTGATCGCCGAGAAGCTCGCCACGGCGCAGAAGGTGCGCGAAGTCATCGCAATCTCCTACGAGACGCTCAATCTCGCCGGCGACTTCATCCAGTTCGCGAAGTCCAGCCAGGACCTGTTCAATTCGCTTGAGCAGCTCACGCTTCCGCCGATAGAGCTCTTCAACGACGCCGCCATCCAGCAGGAGTTCGTTGAGATCACAAAGAAGCTCAAGGAGTGAAGCTTCGTCACGGTTTTTCGTGAGTGCTCATCGAGTACGGCGACGCAGAAGGGGCTGTGCCGCGCGCCTTCGCTGGCGTTGCGCTCATCTTGAAGACGAGCTTGCCGCCTTTCCTGAGCGCCGCAGCGGAAAGCCAGTTCTCGTTCACGGCCTTTCCGTTGAACGTCACTGCTTCCACATACCGCATCTTCGCGGCGCCGGGGGCTTCGATCACGAGAACTTCGCCGCCGGGCATCTTCACCTCGGCGCGCTCAAGCGCGGGCGAGCCGATCGCGTATTGGCCTGAGCCAGGGCACACGGGATAGAAGCCAAGCGCGCTCCAGACGTACCATGCCGATGTCTGCCCGTTGTCCTCGTCGCCGCAGTATCCGTCCGGCGAGGGGGAGTAGAGCCTGTCCATCGTCTCGCGCACCCAGTGCTGCGTCTTCCACGGCTGGCCGCACCAGTCGTAGAGGTAGAGCATGTGCTGGGCGGGCTGATTGCCGTGCGCGTACTGGCCCATGTCGGCCAGCATCATCTCGCGCATCTCGTGGTACATGCCGCGCCTGTCGCTTTCGCATATCTCGGGACGGCGCGCGAGCACGTCGTCAAGGGCCGCGGCGAACGCGTCGCGTCCGCCCATCGCCTCCATGAGGCCGGCCACGTCATGCACCACGCTCCACGTCCAGTGCAGCGAGTTGCCCTCCACGAAGTCGCCGTTGCCCCACTTGATCGGGTTGAAGTCGTCGCGGAACCTGCCGTCGGCGTAGCGTCCGTTGGCGAGCTTGTGCTTCGGGTCTATGACGTTGCGCCAGTTGCCGGCGTTCTTCCTGTACTGGGCGGTCTCCGCATCGCTCTTCCCGATCGCCTTGCCGAAGCGCCAGATGCACCAGTCGTCATAGGCGTATTCGAGCGTGCGGGCCACCGTGCCGTGGCGGCCCTTGGCGTGGGCCACGTAGCCGAGCGAATTGTAGTCCGCCGCGCCCCAGCGTCCTGTTGCGCCCTGCTCCGGGTGCTGGTTGTTCGCTCCGTGAACGAGCGCCTTCCACAGCTCCTCCGCGTTCGCACGGCCCGCCGCGCCGGATAGCCAGGCATCGGCCACCACGCTCGCGGAGTTGTTGCCGGTCATGCAGTCGGAAAGTCCGGGGCTCGACCACTCCGGCAGCCATCCCGCCTCCTTCCAGCTGTTCTCGAGCCCCTCCGTCATGAAGGCGTTCACCTCCGGGTACGCGAAGTTCAAGAGCGGAAAGAGCGCACGGAACGTATCCCAGAATCCCGTTCCGGCGAAGAACGGCCCTTCGAACACTCCGCCCGGAGTGGGGCTGCGGTGCACGGCCTTGCCCGTCTTGCGGTCGACGTCGAAGAACGCTCTAGGGAAAAGCGACGCGCGGTAGAGGGCCGTGTAGAACATGCGCTTGCGGTCGATGTCGGGAGTCTCGATCTTGAAGCGGCCAAGCACAAAGTTCCAAATTTTCTCCGATTCGGCGCGCACGTCGTCGAAACTCTTGTCGGCGACCTCGGCGAGATTGGCGACGGCGTAGCTCTCGTCCACGAAGCTGGATGCCATGCGCGCCGTCACCACGTCGCCTCTTTTCGTAGGCGCGAACCGTACGCACGTCCACGAGCCTTCGCCTTCGACGGACACGATGTCGTGGTCGAACTCGACCACGAAGCGGTTGCCGAAGTCGTCCGCCACCGGCGTGCGCCGCCGCTTCGACACGCCGTACACGCGCCTCTTCGCGGCGTCAACCCTCACCTTGCCGTCGCCGCCCATGGCGTCCACCACGAATCCGGGCTTCGCCGTGTCGCCGTAGGTGATGCGCATCACGGCGGACCTCCTGGCGGCGGTGACTTCGAGCTTGATGTCCCAGTCGCCCAGATAGACGCGGTAGTAGTCTGGCCGGATCGCCTCGGACTTGTGGCTGAAGTGGCTGCGCCTGTCTTCCATGCGCGCGCCCACACCGCCCGAGACCGGCGTAACCGTCACCTGCCCGAAGTCTCCCATCCACGGGCTCGGCTGGTGTGTGAGCCTCAGCCCGTAGAAGCTCGTTCCCGTGTAGTCGTAGAACCATCTCTCCTGATGGCCCGGCTTCGTCACAGGCGCCCACATGGGTCCGCCCCACGGGCGGCAGATGGCGGGATACACGTTGCCGGTAGACAGCGCGAACGTGTTTATAGTTCCCGTTGCGGCTCTTACATGGTCGAGCGGCGAATCGTCAATCTTCGCCTGCGCCAGCTCCGTCGCGCACACTGCGGCGAGAACGGCATGAAGAACAATGGGCGTTTTGATGATGGACATGCGGTTTTTCATGCCAACTATTATAGCATACGCAGTGCCTCCGCGCCATTCTGCGTTTTCAAATTTCGTCGCCCCCATGTTTGGCGAATTTTGATATAATGTGCGGAGCAATAGGAGGAATGTCCACAGAAGAGCAAATCGTTTGGCGGTAAGACATGACGAGGTTTAGTCCAGATGATAGAATCGGCGTCTATCGCATAGTCAGGTCTCTCGGCAGGGGAGGCATGGGCGTTGTGTACGAAGTCGAGCATGTCAAGCTCGGCGTCCACTATGCGCTGAAAACGTTCTCGCTTGCCAAGGGCGGCCATGCCGACGTACTCAAGGGCAAATTCCTCGCAGAGGGCAAAGTTCTCGCCCGGCTCCACGATCCGCACATTGTCCGGGTGTTCGACCTGAACTTCGACGAGCCAACCCAGACGCTCTACTTCGTGATGGACATTGTCCTATACAAGGACGGCAATCCGCACACGCTTGCGGACGTCAAGACATCCGACCTCGAAGAGAGAGTAGTCCATCAGTGGTTCGTTGAACTTGCCGCAGCGCTGGACTACATACACGCACAGGGCATTGTCCATCGCGACATAAAGCTGAGCAACGTGCTTTTGAATGCCGAGAGGCACGTGATTCTTTCCGACTTCGGCGTATCGCGGCTTCTGGCAGACAACCGCCTGAGCCGGATGAACGCGGAGCAGACGATAATCTCCGCAACGCCGAACTCGCGTCTCGTCATGGGCACACATGGCTACATGGCCCCTGAAGTCGAGCGCGGCAAGGAGGCGACCCCTGCGTCGGACGTTTATTCGCTTGCTGTGCTGACCATTTATCTTCTCACTGGCGTCTGGTACATGCCAGAATCGAAAGTCCTGAGGATCCTTGACACCTTTGAACTCCCGTGGAGCCAGGTGCTGCCGCCGATGCTGTGCGAAGATCCGCGCGGGAGACCGTCCGACCTACGCGCGCTTGCCAAGAAGCTGGATGCGCCGCCTTCTGCGGCGCCGGGCCGCGCAAGGGCGGCCACGGCCGCGGAAGGACCCCGCTCGGGCGGCGCCGCGGAACCTGGGCGGAGAGCTTCGGGGAGGGCATGGGCCATGGCCGCGGGAGCCGCCGCCGCGATTGTGGCGGCATTGTGCGCTGCGGCATGGTTCGCTTTGAGCAGACCGCCGAAGGTCAAGTGCGATTTCGCAAGGCTGTTCGGCCCGGAGGGAATATTCGAGGTGAGCAGATGAGAGTGTTTCCGTCAACATCCACCACGCTTCTGCAGACGCTCGCCGCCAAGAATACCGGCGTGAGCGAGGCGGCGTGGGCGCGCTTCTTCGAGCTTTACACGCCGGCGATGCGCCGCTTCATCGAAATGAACGACCATACGCACGATCCCGACGATGTCATCCAGGATGTGTACGTGAGCCTCGTGGACATTCTCGAAAACAACCGCTACGATGCGGGCAAGTCGCGCTTCAGGACTTTTCTCGCGATGCTTATCCGCCGCAAGCTAGTTTCCCTCTACCGCAGCGAGGAGGCGCGCGGCAGGGGCGCGAACAGGTCCCTGGAGGTGTTGCGGGAGAGCGGAGAGCTTGATTCCGCCGACGTGCCGTGCCAGTTGACGGTTCCGGCACGCCAGGTGGACGACATCGATCTGTCATGGGCCCGGGCGAAGCACGAGGCGGCGGTGGAGCATGTGCTCACGAAGACCGCGCTATCGGTGCAGACGAAGTCCGTATATCGTGCGTATGTGATCGAAGCCCGTCCAATTGACGAGGTCGAGAGGAAATTTGGCGTTTCGCGCGACGTGATCTACAAGATCAAGTTTCGCGTTGACAGTGCAATTGCAGTGATTGAGGAGGAGTATGTCGATGAAAATGCCGAGACTCCCCCGGGAAATTAGCGGTCGGCATGCGAATATTTATAGCAAATGAGAAGAACTGCAATCAACATCAAGACTAAGATGCTGTTTTCGCTGGCGATGGCCTCGGCGATGCTAGTTGCGATGCCCACCAGAGAGGAAGTGGACAAGGCCGCGTCTCTCGTTCAGGACATCATGAAGCCGGAAAGGGAGGCGCTGGAAGCCGGCAAGAAGACGCGTGCGGAAGTTGCCGAGGCGGCGCTCGACCTCGCGGAGAATAAGGCCGATTCGGAAGCGGAGATGTTGCTGCTTGTAAAGGGCGCGTTCAATCTATACGTGCATGACGGCGCGTTCGACAAGGCCGCCGACTCGATGAAGACTCTCAAGTACTTGATTCCAGACATGCCGCCGCAGATCGTGGCAAACATCATAGAGTCGTCTTTTGGCGACGTCTCGAACACCAACGACGTGCGGCTGTGCGGTCTTCTTGACGAGGCAAAGGCATGTGTGCGCTGCCAGAACGAACTGGAGGCCGCCCGTGCGGAATCCGCGAAGGATCCGAAGAATGGGGCGCTCCATCTCAAGACCGCGGAGCTGTATGCCTTTCTGGGTCCGTGGCCGATGGCCCTTGACGAGTTCACAAAGGGCGACGACCGCAGGGCCGCAGCCATGGCCGAAGCCGAACGCGGAGGCGGCACCAACTTTGCCGCGAAGGCGAAGGAGATCGCCGATTTCTGGTGGGATTATCCCGCGCAGAAGAGCAGAGAGCTCCAGAGGGCCTTCAGGCTGCACGCGGCGGAGATATACAAGGATTTGATCATGGCGAAGGGTGTTTCGGGGCTTGCCGGAATGCAGGCCGAGAGGAGAATCGAGGATTCAAAGGCATACGGTACGCTGTTTTTCCAGAAGGGCGACTGGTTCGACCGCAGGGCAAGGACGGTCAAGCTGCATCTTGCCGCCGGCGTTGATCTTGAGTTGATCAAATGTCCCGCCGGCGAATTCACGATGGGCTATGAGTGCTGGAAACAGTTTGGCTCGCCATTGAACAGAGAGGCTCGCAAAACACATCAGGTGATACTTACCAAAGACTTCATGCTCGGCAAATTCCCGGTGACGTATGCCCAGTGGCACGCGGTCATGGGAGAGGGCAAGAACCAGGCGGCGGAACTTATGGATGCTCCGGTGGGCAACATCACCGTTCCCGAGATGGAGGCTTTCTGTGAGAAACTTACTGATAAGTTCAAAGAACGTTTCGGTAGGAATGTGTTTCGCCTGCCGACTGAAGCTGAATGGGAATACGCAAGCAAAGGAGGAAAGAACTTGAAGGGCGTTCTTGGCAGTGATTGCCCCCCCTTCTCCTCTAATAAAGAGATAATTGACTATAAGGCCAAGTTTGTCAAACTTGGGTATATAGGAGAAGATCATAAGTGCGTTTCAAATGCAGGAGAACCGTTTTACATGTGGAAGACGCTTTCGGTTGGAAAATTTGATGCAAACGAATGGGGATTCAAGGATCTGATAGGCAATGCTATGGAAGTCACGGCAGACATGGTGCTGGATTCTGATATTCCTCAACTCAAGATACGTCTTGGTGATCATCTGCGTACTTGGAATGGCAGGCAGCATTACGCTTCAGTTGAGATTGATCCATTGCGCAAAGACGAGAGGCATGTCGTAAGAGGGGGATTTTCCGGAGAGGGAGGAATGGAAATTTTCGGGCCGTCTAACAAAGTAACGGTTGACAGGAATTGCAGGCTTCCGGCAGTTGGATTCAGGGTATGCATAGGCGCGAAGCTGGGCGACTGGAACAACGCCGAGCCGTCATCCAAGGCCCGCTAGGGCGTTTTAGATTAAACCTAAGATCGTCAGTTGATTTCTCCCGCAGAGACGCAGAGGCGCAGAGAATGTTAGATATTTGTGTTATTCTGCCACTTAGGCCTAAACAAAACAGCATTACAAATCTTCACCTCCTGGGTGAAAAGCAGCAATGCGCTTCAAATGCTTCAAA
>JAFXIL010000103.1 GCA_017563185.1 Kiritimatiellia bacterium
GGACTTCCCGTTTGGTGAACCGACAGAGGATGCGACAATCTATGTCGGCAAGAAAATCAAGCCGTACATCGAGGCGCTTGCCGACCTTGGCTACAAGCCGGAGCAGGTCTCGAAGATCCTCATCACCCACAAGCACGCCGACCACACGGGCGCACTGCGCTTCTTCCCGAATGCGCAGATCATCTGCTCGGCTGCCGAGGCTGAATCGGACGAGATAAAGCCGTTCAACCCGACCGTGGCGACGTTCCAGGACGGCCCCTTCTACGAGTTTCCGGCGGCGCAGCGCATCACGGACGGCGTTACGTACATTTCCGCGCCAGGGCACACGAACGGCAACTGCATCGTCGCCGTCGAGTCCGACGGACTTTTCTACCTCATCCACGGCGACGTCACCTACACCGACGTGGCTTTCTACGAGAACAAGCTGTCCGTCGTCTACGAAGACAAGGCCGCTGCCCGCGCGACGCTCGACCGCTGCCGCGCGTTCTGCGCCGCGCGTCCGACCGTCTGGCTCGGCACGCACACGCCGGAGGCGCTGGAAAGCCTTGAGGCGAAGCGCGTCGTCGATCTCGCAAATCCGCCCGCCGTCATCCCGCCGGGAGAGATTGTGTTCAAGACTCCGACAGGCAAATACGTTTGTTCTGTGTGCGGCTATGTGTACGATCCGGCAGAGCACGACGGCGTCGCGTTCGAGGACCTTCCCGCCGACTGGCGTTGTCCGCGCTGCCGCCAGCCAAAGGACAAGTTCAACCGTGCATAAGATATGCCAATGAGCGCATCATCAAAACTTCTCGCATTCGCGTGAATGACAAGTCGCACCCCTTGTCCGACGAGCTGTCCGCCTGAATTTGACATACCCTACGGGGGTATGGTAAAATATGCGACCAAAAGGTCAAGTAAGGACTGAAGATGAGAAAGTGCATTGAAGACGTGACGGCGCTTCAGCTACGATTGAAGAAGATCGTCGGGCAGCTTACGGGAGTGCAGAAGATGCTGGCGGAGGATGTTCCCTGCGAGGACATCCTTACGCAGCTCAACGCGGCGAACGGGGCGCTCCACCGCCTGTCGTTTATCGTGCTCGACGGACATCTTCGCCACTGCGTACGCGAGGGCATCGAAAAGGGGAATGCCGACGAGACTATTGAATCATTTGCCGAGGCGCTCGAGAGTTTTTCGAAGATGGCATAGAAGGGGTTGGGAAAATGAAAGACATATTGCTTGCATTCGTCCATGTGTTCGCAATGATGGCGCCGTGGCTTGTGTTCGGATTCCTTATGGCGGGAATCATCGCCGTGTGGATTCCTCGCAGCTGGGTGAACCGCATGATGGGCGGCAGCTCCGGCTTTCGCGGAATTCTCCGCGCCGTGGCGATAGGCGTGCCGCTACCGATCTGCTCGTGCGGCGTGCTGCCGATCGCGGCTGGACTTCGCAAGCACGGCGCGGGGAAAGGCCCGACTGCCGCGCTCCTCATCTCCACGCCGCAGACGGGCATCGATTCAATCCTCGCGACATACGCTCTGCTCGGGCCCGTCTTCGCGGTGGCGCGTCCAATCGCCGCCGCGCTTACGGGCGTAGTCGGAGGCGCGGTGGTCTCGGCAGTTGGCGGAGAGGATGCGTCGACCGTCGCCGTCGAGGAATCGGCCGCTGGCTCTCGCGGGATCAAGGCGATCTTCTGGCAGGCGTACAGGCGGCTTCTCGGTTCCGTTGCGAAGCCGCTTGCCGTCGGACTCGCCGTCTCCGCGCTCGTCACGGTGCTTGTGCCGGACAACTTCTTTGCGGACGCGTTCCACGGCAGCGACTGGATCGCGATGCCGGTGATGGCGCTCGTGGGCTTCCCGATGTACGTCTGCTCGACGGCGTCGATTCCAATCGCCGCGTCGCTCGTTGCCAAGGGCGTCTCGCCCGGGGCCGCGTTCGTGTTCCTGATGGTCGGCCCCGCGATGAACGCGATGTCCCTCACGACCATCGCCGCGCTTGTTGGACGCAAGGCAGCTGCCGCGTACGTCTCGGTGATCATGGTCGGCGCGATCCTCTGCGGCATCGCAATCAACCTTGTTCCCAATGCGCTTCCAGCGTCTGACGCAATCGCCTCCGCGGGCCATTCGCTTTCCGCCGTCCACTGGGCGTCTGCCGCATTCCTCGCTGCGATGATAGCCTACAATCTGGTCCGTCCGGTCAATATGGGGAATCACAAATGCTCTTCAAAGTAAAACTGCCATTTAGGCAAAGGTAGGGACATGGGCCA
>JAFXIL010000104.1 GCA_017563185.1 Kiritimatiellia bacterium
GGTCGCGCACGGCCTTTGTCATCTCGTTGCCCATGTCATGGTTGCCAGGCGCCACGGCGAGCGGCATGGTAAACATCTTCAGCAGCCGCGGCCAGTCCTTGGCGACGTCGTTGTAGTTGTTCGTAAGATCGCCCGTTATCAGCGCAAGGTCTGGCTTCATTGCGTTGACGATCTCGATCTCGCGCTCGAAGCGGGCGAGGTCCGCCGCATACTTCTGGGCGGGAGTCTTGCCCGGACCAAATCCGAACTGCGGATCTGTCATGTGCGCGATGCGAAGGCGACTCCTCGTCCCCTTCTGGCCTCCCTTCGCGTCGTCGCCATTTGCCGTCAAAGTAAACGTCTCAACGGCCGCGAAGGCCCCTAACAAGAAACCTCTTCTGTTCATCTTTTATCCTTGTGCTTGCCCGACGGTGATATTATACCATATTCTGAGAATCGGCTTGAGCGTCAAGAGGAAAAATGTTAGAATAGACGCAGTCAACAAGGAAGATAGATATATGAACGAAGAAATCAAAGGTGACAACACAGGCATGCCGGGCGAGATGTCCAGCGCAACTGCAGTGCGCATCTACGAGCGGGCAGACGCTTCAACCGAGTTCCCGGTTCTTAAGGCGTTTCAGGAATACCTTGAGGCTGAGCAGGCCAAGGCGCACAAGCGAATGCTCTCGCTTTCAATCTTTTTCATCGTGCTTCTGGTGATCGTGGTGCTCACCTTCTCTGTGATTGCGCTCTTCATGATCAACCGGAATCAGACTCTTTCGGACAGGCTCATGGACATTGCGCTGCGCGAGCGCATCACGCCGGCCGTGCAACCCGCACCCGCGCCCGTAGTGAACGTGCAGCAGCCTGCGCAGCCCCCAGTTGACGACGGCGCGCGCATGAAGCCGATTCTCGAGAAGCTCGAGGCCATGCAGGCCGAGATCGCCCGCGCCCGCGCGGCAGCCGCAGCAGCCGAGACACACGCCAAAGCGCAGCCCGCAGCTCCCGCGACGCCCCGCGAAGATCCGCAGTCCGCCAAGCTACGCGCCGATGCCGCGCGAGAAGCCAGCGAGCTCGCCAAGCAGCAGGCCGCAGTGAAGGCCGCGCGAGAGAAGCTCAAAGTCGAACAGGAACTTCTCCGCAAGGAGCAGATCGAGCAGCAGCGCCGCCGCCTCTATCCAGAGTACTATGCTCAGGAAGACGCGCGCAAGGCCGCAGAAGAGGCCGCCAAGAATCCTCCGCCGCCGCCTGCCGAACCTGTGAAGCCATCGGTGAAGCCGCCAGTGGAGCCAATACGCCCGCCCGCGCCCGCCGAAGTAGCCGTCAAGCCCAAGCCTCCAGTCAAACCGACGGCGCCGAAGAAGTCCGCCCTCCAGCTTCTCCTTGACGAAGACGACGTGCCCTCCGCCACATCTCCGGCCAAGCGCCTTTCTGACGAAGACGCCGACAAGGTGGACGCCGAACTCCGCCGCAGCCTCGGCGCCGCTCCTGCGCCCAGCAAGCCCGCAGCCCCCGTTGCCCCACAAAAGAAGCCCGTCCCCCCTGTGCCGCAGCCGCCCAAGCCACCAGCAGCAGCTGCAAAGCAGCCACCGGCAACGCCCCCCCCAGCTCATCCCGCCCCTTCTCCCAAACCTGAATCCATAGATGTAGGCGCAAAGGAAGACGATATGATTCCCTGGCTCCTCGGCGACATGGACGCTTCTGCAGCGCCGGCGCCGGTCGAGAAAAAGCCTGAGCAGAAAAAGACGGAAGAAAAGAAGCCCGAGCCCAAGAAGCCGGAAGGAAAAGACTTGAAGCAAAACACGAACAACAATAAATAAGTGAACAGGAGATAGCAATATGTCCGCAAAGGCAATGGTCTTCATTGACGGAGGCTGGCTCTACCGCAACCGTAACACGCTCTTCGCCAAGCTCGGTGAGGAGAATTTTGAGATTGACTACGCGAAGCTGCCGCGGCTTTTCTGCGAAGACGTCGCAAACCGACTTGACGAAGACGTCTCGCTGGTGCGCACGAACTATTTCGGCACAATCCCCTCGGCTCGTTCAGGCTTCAACACGTCCAAGCAGTACGCATTCTACGACTTCCTCGAGCGCAGCTGCGGATACGAGACCGATATACATGAAGTCGAAGTGGGCACTGACGAGAACTGGATCAAGATGTCCCTCTCCGCCGCGCTTCTATTCTACGCCGCCCAGCCCGGCGCGTACGACATCGCAATCCTGATCGGCGACGATCCCGACTACGGCCCCTCCCTTCGCCGCGCTCGTCTCTTCGGCAAACGCATCCAGATCGTCGGCGCCCATTTGCAGGACGGCAAGGAGCCCCCTGCTTCCTCGACCCTCGCCAATCGCCTGCGCGTGAGCGACTTTCCCCTTCTCTATCTCGACGACCATGCCGCCGAGATGCGCCTTGTGCGTGAACTGGTGAAGCGCACGTGCAAGCAGTGCGGATGCGAAGAGGAGACAACCTGGGCCGGTCCAGAGTTCTTCTGCTCGTCCTGCCGCGGACGCTACCGCAACTAACTGATTCACTCAGTCGCGGTTTCCGAGGAACAGGCGATACGCCGAGTTCTGCGAAACGTCCTTGAACACGTATGCCAGCTGCTTCAGGGATCGCACGAATGCAGCGCGCTCCCTCTGCGGCACCTGCAGCCCGCACAGCACCTTGCCGTGGTCAGCGCCGTGGTTGCGGTAATGGAATAGCGTGATGTTCCAGCGCGCGGATATTGCCTCGAGGAACTCCATCAGCGCTCCAGGCCTCTCGGGGAATTCAAACGAATACACCACTTCGTCGTGGATTCCCCTCGTGTGGCCGCCAACCATGTGGCGGATGTGCTCCTTGGCGAGTTCGTCCTCTGAAAGGTCGATGGTGCCGATCTTCGCGGCGGTTAGCTGGTCAACGATACGGCGCGTCTCCTCGCGGTCGGCAACGGCAAGGCCAACGAACACATATGCGCGGTCAGGATCGAAGTAGCGGTAGTTGAACTCGGTGACGCTGCGCCTGCCGAGCTTGCGGATGAAGTCCTTGAACGCGCCGCGCGTCTCGGGAATGCGGCACTCGAGAATCGCTTCGCGCTGTTCGCCGATTTCGGTCTGCTCCGAGACGAAGCGGATGCGGTCGAAGTTCATGTTGGCGCCCGAGACGATGCATGCGTATGTTTCGCCGCGTGCGCTCCTGTGAGCGACGTACTGCTTGGCCGCGGCGAGCGCGAGCGCGCCGGCCGGCTCGCAGATTGCGCGCGTCGCCTCGAAGATGTCCTTGATTGCGGCGCACGTCTCGTCGGTGGAAACGCGCACGATGCCGTCGAGGAATCGGCGGCAAAGGTCGAAGGTGATGCGCCCTGGCTTCTTGACGGCCACGCCGTCTGCAAAGAGGCCAACCTCGGCCATCTCGACGCGGCGGCCGGCCTTGATGGAGCGGTCCATGCAGTCGGAGTCAAAAGGCTCCACGCCGAACACCTTCACCTCTGGACGCACGGCCTTCACGTACACGGCCACGCCGGCGGCGAAACCGCCGCCGCCAACAGGCACGAAGATCGCGTCGAGATTGGACGGCCTCTGGCGCAGTATCTCCATGGCCACGGTTCCCTGGCCTGCGATCACGTCAGGATCGTCATATGGCGGAATGAACACGTAGCCCTTCTCCTGCACGAGACGAGCCGCCTCCGCGGCCGCGTCGGAATACGAGTCGCCGTGCAGCACGATGTCCGCCCCGAAGGACTTCACCGATGCGATCTTTATCTCGGGCGTAGTGACGGGCATCACGATCGTCGCACGGCATCCAAGCTTCTTCGCGCTCAGAGCCACGCCCTGCGCGTGGTTTCCGGCCGACGCGGCCAGAACGCCCTTCTCCAGTTCCTTGGCAGAGAGACGCGCCATCTTGTTGTAGGCACCGCGGATCTTGAACGAATGGACACTCTGCATGTCCTCTCGCTTGAGCAGGAAATGGCATCCCAGCTTCAACGAAAGGGCAGAGGCCTCTTCAAGGGCACTCTCCTTGGCCACATCATAGACCTTGGAATTGAGTATGCGGCGCAGATACGCGTCGAGCAGCGATTTGTCGTTCATGGCTCTTGGTCCTAATGCCAAAAACGTCCGGCAATGCCGGACGAACTAAGCTTGGGGCAGGAGACGGGACTCGAACCCGCAACCCACAGAATCACAATCTGTTGATCTAACCAATTGATCTACTCCCGCCACTGTGGAAAACGGGCAATAGTATACCGAATTTCCGCACAAAATGCAATGCGGAATTTCAGCATTTTTGCAGTGCGTCGCGGCTAGGCCTGAAGTTCGCTCTGAAGAAGCCTGCGGGCCGAGCCTGGACCTGCCAGAAGCTTGAGGAAATAACCCTCGATCTTTGCCGCAAGAGGCGTGGCGGTGAGATCCGTGCCGAATATGGAGGCGTTGGAGAGAATCTCCTTCAGCTCGCCGTTGTAGGACGCGGGATCGTTCCACACGATGCCCTTGAGCTTCGCCTGGAGGTCGTCCTTGAGCGGATCGTCGGATACTCCCATCTCCTCGCCGGCGTCGTTCACAGCGAGCAGATAGCGCAGCCAGCCCGCGAGCGCAAGCGGAATCGCAACGAGCGAGCCGAGGTCACGCCCCTGGGCGATGTAGCTCTTCACCGTCTCGCCGAAGCGGATGCCGACCTTCTGCGACGTGTCGGTGGCGATGCGGCGCGGATCGTCCGGCATGAAAGGGTTCGGCAGACGCTCGTTCACCACTTCGTCGATGAACGCCTTCGGCGAGAGTATCTTGGGATCAACCACCACGGGCAGCCCCTCCACGTAGCCAAGGCGCTTGACGAGCCGCACGATGTCGGCATCCTTCATCTCGTCGCAGATGAGCGTGTAGCCGAGCAGGCAGCCATACATGCTCATAGCGGTATGGAGAGGATTGAGGCAGGTGGTCACCTTCATCTTCTCCGTCATGTTCACGGTGTCGCGGTCGCAGAAGTACACGCCCACCTTCTCTAGGGGCGGACGGCCGTTCGGGAACTTATCCTCGACCACGAGATACTGCGGCTTCTCGGCGTTGACGAACGGCGCGATGAATGTTCCGCGCGAAGTGACGATCGGCGCCATGCCTTCAATGCCGGCCTCTGCGAGGGCGGCCTCCACGCGCGCGTGAGGACGTGGCGTGATCTTGTCGATCATCGTCCATGGGAACGCCACCTTCGTCTCGTCGCGGAGATAGGCGAGGAATTCGGCGGGAACGAAGCCGTTCTTCTGCCACGCCTCGGCGATGGCGAGAACGGAGCCCATCAGCTTCTCGCCGTTGTGCGAGCAGTTGTCCATCGACACCACGGCCATCGGCAGCGCGCCAGCGCTGAAACGCTCGAAGAGGAGCGCGCACACGATGCTCATCGCATGGCGGGCCGCCGACGGGCCCTCCTTCATGTCGGATTCCACGACTGGCATGTAGGTGCCGTCCGGCTTCTTGAGCGCATAGCCCTTCTCGGTGATCGTGAACGAAAGCATCTTGAGCGAGGGCGCGCGGAATATGGCCTTAAGATGCTCCACGGAGGCGGGATCGGCGAAGTTCGCCTTCACGCCTTCCGCCACGCCGGCGAGCACTTCGCGCGTGGTGGTGCCGTCGGGATTGAGCGTAACGTTGAGCGTGAGATTGTCGAAGGCTGTGTAGATCTTGTCGATGATGTCGTAGTCGAATGTGTCGCAGGCGATTATGCCCGTCTTCGAAAGTCCTTCGTTGAGAAGGCGCTGGCTCAGGGAGCCGATGAAGCCGCGGAAGATGTTGCCGGCGCCGAAGTGGACCCATTCCGGAGCCGCCGCGGTGGCTGCGCGCATGGCGGTGATGTCGAACTTGGGAAGAGACACGCCTGCCGCAGTCCATGCTGCGGCGTTGCTGAGGATGGAGTCAAGTGAGAGTTTCATTTTGGAATCCTGTCCTGTTTCTCGTTGAGTTGCGCTATCGCTAGATCATGCCGCGGCTGCGTAGAAGCTCCATCAGGCGGGCCTGGAAGAGGGCTGCGTCGGCAGGCGGCGGACGATACCCCGGCCCGGCGTCAAGCCCAAGACGACCATATCTGTCGAGATACCACTTCCCCTTCGTGCCGTCGGAGAAAGTCACGCCTCCGCTGGCCATAGTGCCGGGAATCGTTATGGCGTCAAGATCTACCGTTACGTTCGCCATCTCTGCGGAATCGTCTGAAGGCTCCTGTTCTTCCGCGGCATTCTGGGATTCTGGAACTTCCGCATCAGGGGCGGCAGGGTCTTCCTGCTCATCAGGATTCTCAGCAGGCTTCTCCTCGGGCTCGGCCTCGTCGGGCTGCGGCAGCTCGGCCACCATCAGCCGCAGGTCGAGATACGTCATGTGAACGCCGAATTCGCTCTTGATGCGCTTCTGAATCTCGTCAAGCGTCGCACCGTCGGCGAACCACTGCGCCACTGCGCTCTTTTGACTCTCTGTAAGATCCATCTTTGCCCCTTAGTCGAACTGGTGGTAGAAGAGAACGCGCGTCTGGTGCGGACGGCGCGTCATGACCGAGTCGGGAGACGTGTTCTCGTCGCCAACGCGGCCGTCCTCGCCCGTGGAAGTGTCGGTGGTCGCGGCGGGATTGCGCCACACGAGCGCCACGGCGCGCGCGCCCTTCTGGCCGGGCGTGCCCTCGCCGGGGCCGCCTATCGCGCTAGACTCGGCACGCATGAAGATGAGGAACAACTGCTGCCTGTTCGCGAAGCAGTCGCGCCAGTAGGAGTAGAGGAACTTGCGGTCGATGCCGTAGAGAGACGACTCGAGCTGCACACCGAGGAAGTTCTCGAAGTTCGGACTCCCTCTGCTTGGCATCCAGTTGAGATCGTCCCACACCTCCTCCCAGGCGTCGGCCATCTGGCGCGATGGGAGCTTTGTCTTGGCGGCGGAGAGTCTCGAGGTGTCGCGGAAGTTCGCCTGCAGCACCTCGGCGATCTGGGTGAGCTCCTTGCAGGAGATATGCGCCTGGTTGTTGCGCTCGCTGAAGGCGTACTTCTGCACGGCTGCCGCGGCGTCGTTGATGGTGGGCAGCGAGTCGTCGCCGAGGGTCTGCTTCAGCTTGTTCTCCTCCTTGTCGAGCGCAACGCCTGCGGCCCAGTAGTCGCACGGGGTGTTGGCGAGGGCGGCCATCATTATGGCGCGGTCGGGGGTGTAGGGGTTCACAAGGCACTCGCGCGAGAGGGAGCGGCCAATGCCGCATGAATTGAAGTAGTCGTACACCTCGCGGTCCATCGAATACGAGCACCATGCGCAGCGGATGTTCGCGATCTGCTGGGCGGAAGTGCGCACAACGCCGTCGTAGCCGCCGCCGCCGAGCATGGCCAGCAGCGCCACGCCGCCGCCGTCGATGTCGGTGAGGCGGGGGAGGAACGCGACTTCGCCGAGAGACTGGAGGAAGCCCTGGTTTGATACGGCGCAGAAAATGTCGCTGTCGCAGCCGCGGCTCTCGGCCTCGCCGCTTCCGAGGTATGTGTTCACCTTGTTGAACCAGTCGCTGAACGAATTGGCCGCGCCTTCGTCGGTGGCGTACCAGTCCTCCGGCGCCCAGTTGAAGCGGGGATCAAGCGTGCTGAACGACGCAGGCGACCATTCGACCATCCCGCCGCCAGCCGCGGCGCTGGAGACCATCTCCGAGTAGCGGAACGACTTGTCGCCCTCGAAGCGGAGAAGCGGCGCGCTTTGCGCGGCGGAGTAGTTGTATTCCCTGAGCATGGGATTGCCGGTGTTGTTGATGCCGTTGAGCGTCTGGTCGTCGTCCGCCACGGCGGGAACGAGGTCAACGGTCTTGCCGTCGCCGTTGATGATGCGCACCCATACGCAAACATACGGCTTCAGCTCCTGGCCCGCGGCGGCGTTGAACTGCGCGGAGTCGAGCACCGTGCCGACGGGGAACATCGGCTTGCCGTCGAGCCCGAGCGGGGTCACGTTCACCGTGTACTGCTCCTGCTGGCCGCCCTGATTCTGCTGGTTCTGCACAACGGTCCTGGTGACGAGCGGAGTGGGATTGATGTTGCCGATCGAGCCTAGGTTGATCTCGAACTTCACGAGCCCGCCGGCCTGGTCGTCGTCCATCACGGAACCGGGCAGGTTGATCATCTGCTCGTTTGGCGTGAACGTGAGGCAGAAGACGCCCGTCATGCCGTTGAGCTCGAACATGTTGACCTTCTTGGTCCAGTCGGCCGCGTTCTGCGGGCGAAGCACCTTTCCGATGTCGCCGTTCGGGCGCAGGTTGAGGCCGACGGGCGCAAGGAACACGCGCACGATGGCCTGCGCCTTGAACGCATCGTTGCGCTCCGTCTCGTTGCGCTTGAAGGGAAAGGTCCACACGCCCGCGAGCATGCCCGGCTGAATCCACTGGTTGGGGTCGAACATCCACTGCGTGGTCTTCCCCTGCGTGGACGCCTGCACGTTCGGTATCATGAACTTGAACGCGGGCTCGACGACGGAAAGCATGGGAACCCGCTCCACGCACGGCCAGGCGAGCGAGATCGGGATGTCGTTGTGGTCGAGATAGTCGTACATCATGCTGGCGAACATGGAAAGCTCGCGCGGGGTGGAGCCGAACTTGATCGGCGACCCGCTTTTAGATGCGAGCAGCGCCGTGAAGAACTGAGACTTCGTTATCGCGCTCATCGTCAGCTGCGAGAGGGAGAGCGTGTCGCTCTTGACCTCGGTGTCGAAGGGCTGGCCCTTCTGCCGCTTGCCTACCGGACTCTGGTAGTACGAGATGTCCACGTCGAAGAAGTCGTTCGTCGCGCACGACTCGGTGACGAACGGCTGGCGGGCGGCGTAGATCATGTTGGCGTCGCTCGAGGCGTACATCACCTTGTCGGCGCCGGAATCGTTGATCCACTTGTAGAAGAGCGACGGCATTATGCTCACCATGGTGTCTCTCATGCCGAGGTTCCAGTCGAGCATTGAGACGTAGGGGGAGTCCTGGCCGATGGGGTTCTTGTCGTTGCCGGAGGCGCGCTGCTCGTGCACAAGCTGGTCGAAGCGAGCGGTGTCGCCCGCGCTGAATCCGTCAACGGTGCCCACGGCGGAGCCGGCCGAGCCGGATGCGGGGTCCGCGGCGGGGCGGTAGCTCTGGTCGAAGAGATATGCGAGCGAGATGCGGCCGTCGGCGTTGGAGGTGCGGGGCTTGTTGGCGTAGAGGCGGTTCACGTCGAAGTAGTCCGAGACGTTCAGCGCCACGAAGGCGAAGCGCCCGGCGTCGTACGGAAGATTCTGCCAGGCCGCGGTCCATGTCGACCTGCCGAGGAAGCGCGCGTCGTTTATGAGCGGCGCGGGCACGTATCCGAGGCCCTCCAGGGTGAGCACGCTCACCGTCTCGGTGGCGGGCGCGGCGTAGATGTCGGCGTCCTTCTTGACGTTGACGTTCGGCGGCGTGAAAACTCGCCCCGTCCAGTTGTCCTCGGTGCGGCCGCGCGGCTGGTAGGTGGCCGTGGCGGCGTCGTTCAGGCCGGGGAACGGCGCGCCGCGCACCGCGTCGTCCACGCGCGCGATGGCCTCCGCCAGGGCGGCCTTAACCAGCTGGCGGGTCGCCACCGTGCGGCGCAGGGCCGACGAAGGCAGGCGCTCCGAGCGCATGTAGATCGAGAACGAGACGGCGGAGACGATCATGAACGCCAGAAAGCCGATCACGATCATCAGCGCGCTGCCGCGCTTGCTGTTGGGAAAATCATTCATTTTCAGGCTCCACTTCGCTTGCCGGGCGCCGGTTGTAGTTGGGGAAGAACACGTAGCTCGCCACGGTGTTCTGCCCGTTCTCCTTCGGCTTCACGGACCCCTTCCTTATCGTCACGTAGAACGGCCTGCCCCATGGATCCAGCATTCTTCCCTGCGGATCGATCTTGCCGTTGTAGAGCACGGGCAGCTGCTCGCCGTTGAGCTCGTTCTTGCCGTCGCCGACGATGAACGGGAGAGACGACTTCGTGGCCATCTGGTCGTTCATCTCCTTGATCTCGTGGTTCTTCGTGTAGTTCTCGTAGGCGAGGATGGCGTTCGTCATGTTCTGCGCCTCGGTGATGCAGGCCTGTATCTTGGCGCGCTTAGAGGCGCCGGCTATGGCCGAGGTGAGGGCGCCGGCGAGAAGCATGATCATTGCAACCACCACGAGAAGTTCTATGAGCGTAAAGCCGCTCTCGCTTTTGCGGAAGGCCATGTTCAGTTAACCTCCAGAGGCCAGGTGGTTATGTCGTCCTCGGTGTCGCGCTCGCCGTCCGGCCCCCATGAGAGCACGCCGACAATGTAGGACTGCGCCGAGCCAAGCTTGAGCGACGCGTTGCACTGGAAGCGCGTCCACGCCGGCTTGTCGAGCGTGCCCTTGGCGCTGTTGAAGTCGTTGAACGAGGGCGGCGTGAAGCCGATGTCGCCAGGCATCTTCGCGGCTGCGCGCGTGCGTATCGTTCCGTCGCTCTTCCACGCGCCGGTCACGCAGCCCACGTCGCCGTCGTTCTTCTGGTTGACGCACGGCAGCAGATTGTCGGCGTTGTACTGCGCGAACGAGAGCTGCCTGCGAATGGAGGAGAGCTGCGAGACGCCGGCCTTGCCCGTGCGCCATGCGATCGACGAGGCGTTGAACACCATCGTGAGAATCGTGACGAGCATGCCCAGCAGCAGCGACGCCACCAGCATCTCGAGAAGCGTGAAGCCCCCGCGTGCGCCGCGACGTGAAATTTCATCCCTCATTGCATCACCTCCTTCTGGTCGCCCTGGAAGTGGATCTCGGTGAGGAATATCGGCTGGGCGAAGATCGAGCCCGCGTTGCGCGCCACTCGCATGCTCAGCGTCACGCGCGAGCGGTCCTCAAGCGGATACTGCCCTTCGCCGCGCCTGAACATCCCCCACTGCGCCACGAGCGCGCACGTGAGATCGCTGTCGACTGGCCACTGCGCGCTGCCGCCTGCCTGGCCTGACTTGCCGGTGAGGGCGCCGAACACGCTGCGCGCGAGCGAGTTGATCTCGCTCTTCTTCTTTGGCGACCAGCCGTTCTCGCGGTTGCAGTACCTGGCCCACGCGCCGTTTCTGCCGCCGCTCGAAGTGGTTATCCTCGCGTCGGTGGCGTTCACCGCCGCACCCACGCACTGCTCCCACTCGTTCCAGGTGAGATTGCGCGCGGAAAGAACGCCCGCCACCTGGTTGAACACGGCGTCAGCCGCGGCGGCAGCCTTGACGTCCTCGACGCTCTGGCTGTTCTCGCGGTAGGCGAGCGGGTACAGGCTCACCATCGCCAGGACGCCTGCGGCCATGATGAACACGGCCAGGTTCACCTCCATGAGCGAGAAGCCGAATTTTCCGAAAAACGATTTCATCACTTCACCTCCCTAGTCCTGGTCCTTCAGGATCAGTCCTGGTCCTTCAGGAGCTCGTTGTTGATCTTGCCCACCACGGAGGGCTTGGTGTCGTCCACGCTCTTGAGCATGGATATCGTGACCTCCTGGGACGAAAACTCGTACGAAGTGGAGCTGGTCACCTTGTCCGGCCAGAACACCAGCGCCTTCGGCGACGGCTCGTCCGGCTCCGTGCCCTTCGGCGCCGACGTTCCGAAGATGTAGTTCTTCGGCAGCGTGAAGGAGGCGATCTCCATTCCGTACGCGTCGCCGATCTTCCACTCGCTCTTGCCGATGCCGTTGTTGGCCTGGTGGAACGGAAGCCCCCAGCGGTAGGCGTTGCCGTTGGGATAGCTGGAGTAGTCGGTGTTTACGTCCTTGCTGTTGTTCTTGCACCAGTCCTCCACCTTCGCGCCGGCGCCGATCATGTACTCGGAGTTGAACCTGTCCACGGCAGCGCGGGCCACCCAGTTGTACATGAGCGAACTGCTCTTGAGGTAGCCCCTCTTGATGTCGCTCTCGCTCTGCATGCGGTAGATGCGCACGCCGAGCGCGCGGCTGCCGTCTGCGTATTCGTGGGGGAAGGACTGGTTCCAGTCGGCGAACTCGTCCACGAGAACTCCCGTCGTGATCTGCTTCTTGCCCTCCGCGTCGGTGCCGCCGTTGGCCACGTAGGATATGCGCCCCGCCATCCTCACCGCCACGGCGCGGCCGTATGCGTCGCCGCTCGTGCCCCTGTCGGAGCGGTAGTTATAGAAGAGGACGGCGGTGGGCATCTGGTCGATTAGGCACGCCTGCTGGGCGAAGCGTATGATCGACGCCACGTCCTGCACGGCGCCGCGCGCGGCCATGCCGCGCGTCACGGCGAAGTAGCCGCCGGTGGAGATCGTGGCGAGGAACGCCATCAGGCCTATCACCACTATCAGCTCCACGAGCGTGAAGCCGGATTTTCTACTGCGATACTGTGACATGGTCGGAATCCGCGTTGTACGTTATCTTGAAGCGGCTGAACTTGCCGCCCTGGGAGAGGTATCCGAAGGCCATGTTCGAGAGCTTGATGGTGCCGCCGTGCTTGTGCTGCTTCTTGATGGCCTCCCTGAACTCGACGCCCCAGCTTCCGTTGCCGCCCTTGGGCGAGACGATTAGGCCGGTCACGTCCATCATGGGATTGGCCGCGGACGAGTTGACGCTCTCCTTCACGAGCTCGGTGAGCACCTGGTCGTACTCGGAGTCGTTAAGCGTGTAGTTCCTGCGCCCCCCCGAGAGCCCGTTCTCCGCGTAGCCCTTGAGCGGCCCAGGCCACTCGCCGTTCTGCGAGCGGTACGTCGCGATGCCCGCCTGTATCACCTGCAGGCTCGCGGCAGTCCTCTTCTCGCGCGCGTGGCGGATGGCCGTCATGGCTGCCGACGTCACGAGGCCCAGCAGCACGGCGATGATGCCGAGCACCATCAGCATCTCGACGATGGTGAATCCCTGCGACCGACTATGCTTTCTCATTTGTCCTTCACCTCCTGGCCGCGGCTCCAGCTGTAGACGTTGTCTATGTTCTGCTTGTCGCGCTTGTGGTACGAAGATCCCAGCTTTCCGTCGGCGCCGGCGCTCCAGGCGATCGCGTTCGCGCGCACCTTGATCTTCTCGCCGCACACCTTTGCCTCGGTTATGCCGTCGAGGTCGTCGTCGATGGCGAAATAGACCACGTGGTCGCGGATTGTGCCGCCGGAGGGCACGGGCGAGTTGGCGTTGGCGTTCTGGCTGCGCTTGATCACGTTCTGCGCCCAGGGGCTCACGATGCCGAAGCGGTCGACGCCCTTGAGCTGCCCGCTGGAGGCGTTCACGCCGAGAACGCCCCTGCTGGCGAAGACGAGCGCAACGTCCTCCAGGCAGCCCTTGCCGTTGCCGTCCTGCCCGCCGAACGTCTTGAGCGCGTTGTTGCGGTCGGCCGGCCACACGCCATTGTGCATGAGAATCACGTTCAGGGCCGTGGCCACGTTGGAGACGAGCTCCTGCGCGCGGGCCTTCTGCGCGCTTCTCGTGACATGGCCGTAGCCGGCAAGAAGCGCGCCCATGAGAACGCCGATGATGGCCAGCACCACCAGCATCTCTATCAAGGTGAATCCTTTTGAACTCTTCATCGTTTCTGCGCCTTTCATGTTCGCGGAGCTAGTTGCTCAGATGCACGAAGTCGTCGCTGATCCAGCCCTTGATGGTGGATATCTCGGAGCTGGAGAACTGGTCGATGTCGTACCAGGGCGGGAAGGTGCGGCGGTTGCCCCCGGCAGACCAGAGGCGGTAGCTTTGGTAGGGAGGGTCGGAGTAGTAGTAGAAGTCGGTGTGCCATCCGTCGCGCACTGTCATGCAGTTGAGGATGTACGGGTCGCCGCCGCCGCCCTCGCTGTAGCCGTTGGGCGAGTGGATGTGCAGCTCGAACGTCTCGATGCCCGCGCCGTCGGGGATGTTGCCGAGATAGTTGTCGTAGTTCTCGTGGCAGGCGGTGTCGATACCGTAGAACGTGGTGCCGCCCGTGACGATGCCCTTGAGGTTGGGCATCCAGCGGGCGCACACGCTCTGGCTGGTGAGGTTCGAGATCATGCCGGCCTCGTTGTTCGAGATCTGGCCGTTCGCGTTGTTGCCGCCCATGATGTCGAATATCTCGCCCCAGTTCTGGTATGGAACGCCTGTGTCGAGCCTGCTGGGCAGCTGGTTGTTGGAGCCCCACTGGTTCGCGTTCTTGTAGAAGGCGGAGCTCCCGGAGAACATGAAGAGGTAGCGCGGCAGCAGGAACGACATCAGGCCGAACTGGAACACCTGCACGTTGTTGCCGTCGGAGGAGGCGCCCCAGTCCCTGTCGACGTCCTTGCTGATCGCGCCGGGGTTCTTGATGATGCTGAATAGCGCCTTGTACTTCGCCGGAGGGTTGTGGTTGTAGTACTCCTGGATCGCCTGGCAGTACTTCTCAAGGTCGCCCTTCAAGTTGTTTCTGAAGGGGAAGAGCGCGGCCACCGGCTGGGCGCGGCAGGCCTGGTGGATGTAGGTGGAGTTCAGAGAGCCCTTCTCCTCCTTCCCCGAGTTCTGCACTCCGTACGTGTCGGCACGCGCGTAGATGCTGCGGCTGCGGCCCTGAAGCGGCACGGGCGGATACGATCCGTACGCGGCGTAGTAGCCGGAGAGGCAGTTCTCCAGGCACTGCATGCGCCGGATGGTTATCGCGCGCGCCCGGCTCTCGCCGCCCATGCCGGCGAGGCGGAACACGATTCCCATGAGCGTGACGATCACCACCGTCACCACCAGGAGCTCGATCAGCGTGAAACCTCTCTGTCTTGGCTTGTTCATTAGGGAGCTCTCCCTTCTCTTCACGTCAGGCGCCGGCTCCGCCGCTCGACACGGAGGAGATGATCTTGATCATTGGCAGGAACATGGCGATCACGATCGTGCCCACGATCACGGCGAGGAAGATGATGAGCGCAGGCTCGATCGCGGCGGTCATGCCCGCCACGGCGTTGTCCACCTCGTCGTCGTACGTGTTGGCCACGCGGGTGAGCATGTCGGACAATGCGCCCGTCTCCTCGCCCACCTGCACCATCGACACCACCATCGGCGGGAACACGCCCGACGCCGCGAGCGGGTCGGTCATCGACTCGCCCTCCTTCACAGCGTCGTGCACCATCTGGATTGCGTTGCGCACCACCTGGTTGCCGGTGGTGTCGCGCACGATAACAAGGGCCTGCAGAATGGGCACGCCTGATGAGAGCAGCGTTCCGAGCGTACGTGAGAACTGCGAGATCGCCGTGCGCCTGACGAGCGTTCCGATCACCGGCACGTTGATGCGCAGACGGTCGAGCTGGTACGAGCCCACCTTGGTCTTGCTGAACACCTTGTACAGCACGACGAACGCCGCGAAGCCTATGAGTATCTGCAGGCCGTTGTGCTGCACTGCCTCGGAGAGTTTGATCACGAACTCGGTGATGGCCGGCAGAGACTGTCCGCCGAGGATGTCGTTGAACACCTGCTGGAACTTCGGAATCACCGTCACGAGCAGGAAGCCCGTGATGCCGATTGCGGCGAAGAGAACCACCGAGGGGTAGATCATCGCGCCCTTCACCTTGTTTTTGATCTTCTGCGCCTTTTCGGCGAACTCGGCGAGTCGGTTCAGCACCACTTCGAGCACGCCGCCCGCCTCGCCCGCCTTCACCATGTTGATGTAGAGGTTGTCGAAGATCTTGGGATAGGCGGTGAGCGACTCGGAGAACGTGGCGCCGCCGGCGATTCCCTCGGAGATGCCGTTGAGGCAGTCCATCATCGCGGGCGCCATCTTCTGCTTCTTGAGAACCTCGATGCAGCGCATTAGCGGCAGGCCTGCGTTCACCAGCGTTGCGAGCTGACGCGTGAAGGCCGTGAGGTCCTTCGCCTTCACCTTGCCTCTAAGCCACTTTGGAAGCTTGATGTTTATCTCCTTGCTTCCAAGGCCGCCCTTCTTCGCCGGCTTCGCGCCCTTGGCCTGGGCGGGCGCCTTTGACTTCGCGGGGGCGGGAGCGGACGCCTGGCCCTTCACCTCTCCGATGGCGCTCGGGAACAAGCCCGCCGCGCGCACCGACGCAATGGCGCTCGCACGGTCGCCAGCCTCAACGGTTCCGCGCCTCTCCTGGCCGGATCCGTCTTTCGCAATGTATTGAAATGTCGCCATCTCGGCTCCTCTGGATTTTTGTTTGTGCCTTCAAAACATGATTATTATACAACAGAAATTCGCTTCGCGCAAGTGCTAAGGCTTCTCCTTGGCAGCTGGCTTTGCGGCCTCGGCGGCGGACTTTGCGGCGGCGGCCGCGGGCTTGGCCTTCGCCTCGTCGCGCGCAGAGACTATCTCGGCGATTGTGGCCTTGACCTCGGCCGATTTCGGCACCAGCTGGAGCGCCTCCTTGGCCCGCTTCTCGGCCTCGCTGAACTGGCCAATGTGCATGAGGGCGAGCGCGAGGTTGTTGAGCACTGCCGGCTCCTTGCCCTTCCGGCGCAGACACGCCTCAAGCGAGTCCGCCGCAAGCGTCCACTGCTTGGTCTGGAAGAAATACATGCCCACGCCGAAGTTGGCGTCAGGGTCGTCGGGGTCCGCGTCGAGGATCGGCTTGGCGTAGCGGCTCGCGAGGGCGAAATCGGCGCGCAGCAGCGCGAGCTGCAGGCCTTCGCGCGGAGTCACCTGCTTGAGTGTGCCGTCGCGGCGGCCTTCGGCCTCTTTGACGATACGCTTGAGTGCGGAGTTGGAGTCGTCGAGGCGGTCGGCCATGTCATGCTCGGCCTTGGCCGTGGCAAGGTCGCCGGCGCGGTCGGCACAGCCGGCGCGAATGCGCGCGAGGCGGGCGATGCGCCACTGGACGAGGTTGAACTTCTCCACGGCCAAGGCGCCGGCCGTGCTGTCGGGTCCGCCTGCGGCGTGGAACGTCGAGATGCGCCCGGCTAGGTTGCGGGCCGCCGCCACGCCCTCGGCGCGCGACTTCTCGTCCATGCCGATGCGCGCGAGCGTGCCAGAGCAGGCCGGCGGCTCGCCGCCGTCGCGCTGCCAGAGCTCGAAGCCAAGCTGGAAGGCGGCCTTTGCGAGGCGCTTCGGCCTGTCGCGCTGCCAGGAGCGAAGCGTGGCCGGCGCGCCCATCGAGAGGACGGTGCGGTCCTCGGCGTCGGCTGCCGCGCGCAGGCGCAGGCACCGCTGGTAGGGCGAGTCTGGCGCCATCATCGAGAGCGCCACGAGCTTGCGCCCCCTGGCTGCTGCGCCGAGCTCGAGGCGGCCGTCGAATGCGCCGTCGGTGAATATGCACTCTGCGTCACCGCATTCGCGCAGCACCTCCTCGGCGAAGGCGTCGACGATTCCCAGGAGCTCGCGCGTGCGCTCGAGCGTGCGGCCTGGCAGCACGCCGGCGGAGAAAAGGGCCGAGGCCACAAAGAGCACCACGAGGCCGTGGCGCTTGCCGCGTGGAAGGTCGAGCGGCACATCGACGTCGTCGTCCATCGCGCGGAAGCTCGACAGCTTGGCGTGGTTTCTGCAGCATGCGTCGCATCCCAGCACCGTGACGAGATATGTGACGGTGCAGGCCGAGAGCAGCAGGAACATCTGCAGGAAGTACGAGGATCGCACCGCGGTGAGCGGGTTCCACGTCCAGAACCACAGCTGCGGCACCATCGAGAGCTGCGAGTACGCCACCATGCCGCAGACGAACACGATTGCGCCCACGTGGTACGGCAGGAAGTTCTCCTCGTCCACGGCGCGCGGAAGAATGAGGCACGCAACGGCGAACGGCAGCACGCACAGGACGAACGCCAGCACCCACCCGAGGCTGTCGGCGGTGCCCGTGAAGATTGCCCACCACCTGAGCAGATACGCGAGCGGCAGACCGCCCTGATCGAACGCCTGGGCGCCGCCCATCTTGGTGAACGACCAGCAGTTAAGCACCACGCCGGCCGCAAGGCCTAGCCCCCAGAAGAAAGTGAGGTTCCACTTCGCCGTCTGCGCCGTGAGCGGCTCGAGCAGCGGCATGTTCTCGCAGAGCGCGTCGTGCTGGAGGGCCATGCGGAAGACAATCCAGCATAACGCGAGAAGCACGAATCCGAGAGGCGTCTCGGCGGCGAGCGCGCCCAGGAGGAACATCGAGGAGTATGCGCAGAGGAGGCTGCCGTCAAGCATGAACATAACGAACGGCGTGACGGCCGCAAGCGTCAGCAGCACCTGCAGCCCGCCCGGAGTGAACGCCTGCCCGGCACGCCATGCGGGGTCTGAGCACGCGAAGAACATCGCGCCCAGGAAAGACGCCACGTACTGCACGAGATACCGGCGCTGCGACGTTCGCAGCCGCCCGCGCACGAGCAGCGCAAGCGACGCGCGCAGGAAGAGGTACACCATGCCGGAAGTCAGCGCGGCGCACACGCGCCCGGCAATGCACAGGCACTTTTCGCCCGCCGGGACTCCCCCAAGGAAGAACAGCCTCGCGACGACTCGCCAGAATCCGGGAAACACGTCGGATGGCGGACGCAGCCCCGCGGCCACGGCCGCGTCGCTCCACACCTCCGGCACGAGCCCGGGAAACGCGTATAGGCTCATCCCCGCGAACACCAGCGCCGCAAGCGCCGCCGCCAGAATCCAGTCCATCACGCGCAGCCGCTCGTCCGGCAGGAACATCCTCTGCGCCGGCTGGCCGTCTTCGCCCTCTTCCTTCTCGTCTTCGTCGTAGTAGCTGCGCATCGCCTCTCCAATCCTACTTGTTGTTTCCCATGCACTCCGGCATGCCGATCATGTTCACCGAGATGTATCCGCTCGAGATGAGGTCGCGGTAGCTCGGCACTCCTGCGGCCCCAGGCGCCACGCGCCCCTGCCACGCCATCCACGCCTGGAGATGCTGCCATAGCTCCCGCCGCATCACGTACGCCGCAGTTCCATGAACGCCCCATCCGCTCCAGAGCGCGCTCGCGGCGGTGGACGTCTGCTCCATGCGCTGGATCTTGCCGGCCATCGCGTAGCGCGAGCCCGAACCCTCCATGCCCGTCACCTGCCAAAGCATCACGCCAGCCCCAGCCTGCGCCGAGACAAGCACCAGCGCAAGCGCGGCCAGAATGGTCGAGATTAGTTTCATGCCAACAACTGTCCTTTTCATTGCAGAGAGTATAATAGCATTTGGAACGGGAAAAGGCAAGCACGCAACTCAGCGCGCGATACGCGCGGCTGCCTGGCACGCCGGGCCGAGCGTCAGCTCGTAGAAGCCGTTGACGACCTTCCCGGTCCCGGGCCTGCGCGCGTAGCGGCAGCCGCTTTCGAGACCGTCCGGCACGAGCGCCTCCTCCGCGACGATCTTGCCGCGTCCGCCCGTCGGGATGCGGAACGTGCATGGCTTCTCAGGGGAGAAGTTGTAGAACGTCATGTAGCGCGAACCGTCGTCATGATCCGTCGCGAACGCGTCGGCCGGCAGGTCCACGACCGGCGAGGGAACTCCGCCAACATGCCCCTTCCAGAGGCGCATCGCCTCGCCGATCGACGTGATGTGGCTCTCGAACGGACTCACTGTGATCGCCTGCTCGTTGATCGGCTGGAAGTAGCAGACGTACCTGAGGCCCCACGCCTCCCAGTTGCGCATCATGAAGCCGAGCATCTTCGCGGCGTAGAGGCCCTCCACGATCGCCTCCTTGCGGTACCACATGTACCAGATGTTCCATTCGTCGTAGGAGATGCCTATGTTCCAGGGAAGGCGCGAGCGGAAGTCCGTGAGAGCCGCCTCGGCGCGTTCTGCGCTCTTCGACACGACGTCGAACAGCTTCGCCGTGCTCTCGGGCGTCGTGTAGTCGAA
>JAFXIL010000105.1 GCA_017563185.1 Kiritimatiellia bacterium
CAAGACCGTCCGCGCCGTTCTCCGTGGCGAACTTCGCCATTGCCGCCACCTGCTCGGCGGGCGTGCGGCCTACGATTCCCACGTCCGCCAGGTCCGTCTGGTCAAGCGATGTGAGCACCGTCACGGCGAGTATCTTCGGCGCTGCCGCTCCGAATTCGGCGGCCGCCTCGTGCGCTGCGACGATCATGGCCCTGCCGCCCACTGAGTGGATCGTCATCAGGTCCACTCCTAGTTTTCCACCAGAGCGCACGGCGCGCTCCACTGTGCGCGGAATGTCGTGAAACTTTAGGTCTAGAAACACCTTCTTGCCAAGATCCTTCACGGCCTTGACGACGTCAGGCCCCTCCGCCGTGAAAAGCTCTAGCCCGATCTTGTAGAAGCCCGCCGGCTCGCCGATGAGCTTCACCTTCTCCACGGCCTCCTCGCGCGACTGCACGTCAAGCGCCACTATCAGTTCCGCCATGTCTCCTCCTTCATTGCACTCTCAATTTCAAACTTCAAACTCCGAACTTCGAACTTTGAACCTCAAAATGACTACTCCATCTCATTTCCAATATCGAGCGAATCAAGATCGATCTCGCCCTCGAAGACCTTCTTCACCGGGCCAGTGAGCGTGAAGCCCGTGCCCTTCGCCTGGCGCCAGTCGCCGTCCACAGTAAGGTCGAATCCCTGCGACGTGTGCACGTGGAGCGGAAGCGATAGGCCCTTCGTCTCCACCGCCACCACGGCCGTCGCCATAGCGCCCGTGCCGCAGGCGCCGCTTTCGGCCTCCACGCCGCGCTCGTAGGTGCGGATGATGGCCTTGTTCGGCGGGCAGAACTGGACGAAGTCCACGTTCGTGCCGTCGGGTTCGAAGGCGGCGGCGAGGCGCAGCCTGCGGCCGATGTTCGCCACATCGACGTTGGCAACGCTTTCGCACGGCACCACGAAGTGCGGCACGCCGGCGACGATGAAGTCGCCCTTCACGCCATCCACATCAAGTCCATAGCGGCGGTTCTTCGGCTCTGGCATCCACACCTTCACCTTGCCAGCGTCGAGCACCTCGGCGTCCACAAGGCCGGCGCGCGTCTCGAATGTGATGGAGCGCCCATTCGCCGCGCCGATCTCGCGGGCGAACGCGGCCACGCACCTTGCGCCGTTTCCGCAGAGATCGGCCTCTGTGCCGTCAGGGTTGAAGAACACCATGCGGAAGTCAACCGTCTTAGACGGCTGCACGAGTATCACGCCCTCGCAGGCGATTCCCGTGCGCGGCGAGGCCATTGCCGCCAGGCGCAGATGGTCGTGCGCAGGGAAGCGTTCGTCGCGGTCGTCGATGAGCACGAAGTCGTTTCCGGCGCCGTGCATCTTGGTGAAGCGCACCTTGTTCACGGCTCTCCCCCTCTCTGGATGGCCTGCAGCCAGGCGGGAAGACGACTGGCCGGCTGTGGCGGAGGAGGCGGAGCCTCTTCGCCACCGGTCATTGCGGCGACATCGGCGAGGATGTTGAACGCCTCTGTCAGCACGATGTCCCGCTTGCGCGCCGCCGCGGCGTCCTCCTTCTCCTTTTCGGCATCGGTGAGCTTTTCATATTCCTCGTCGTCGTCAAAGTCGGCCTCGTCCGCCGCTTCAAGAACGGCACGGTCGTCCTTCATCAGCTTCTTGCGCGCGTCGCGCGCGATGGTCACGGCCTTTCTCTCCGAGAGGTCGTGGAAGAGCTTCACCACCTCGCGGCGGCGTTTCCATTCGGGAGAGTCGGCCGTGTGCGCGGCGGAGCGGTCGCGCAGCCTCGGAACGAGGTTCGGCATGTTCCAGATCGTCTCGTAGCTCGCAGGCTCGATGCGCGTCCAGGGCAGCGCGTTCGGCAGCTTGTCCTCGCCGACGTCCGTGCGGTCGTCTATGGACGAGGGCAGGCAGATGTCGCTTGCGACGCCCTTCACCTGCGTGGAGGATCCGTTGATGCGGTAGAAGCGCGCAGTGGTGATCTTCATGGAGCCATACTCCTGGCGCCCCATGGGCAGAACCGTCTGCACCGTGCCCTTGCCGTGCGACTGCGTGTCGCCCACGATGACGGCGCGGCCCGTATCCTGCAGCGCGCCCGCCACGATCTCGGAGGCGGAGGCGCTGTGGCGGTCGATCAGCACCACGAGCGGCTTGCGGTACGCGAACGTGGGCTGGTCGGGGAAAGTGGGTAGCACGTAGAGGTTGCGCGTCTCGCGTATCTGCACCACGGGGCATGGGCCGGGGTTCGGCCTCACGAAGAGGGCAGTGAGCATCACGGCCTCCCTGAGCGATCCGCCGCCGTTGCCGCGCAGGTCGAGGATCATGCCGTCAGTGCCCTGGGTGTTGAACTTAGAGATCCACTTCGCCACGTCGAGCGAGCACGAGCGGTAGCCGGGCTGGTTGGGCTTCTTGTCCATCGTGCCGTAGAACGCGGGCAGCCTCACGTAGCCCATCGTGCGCTCTACGCCGTCGAGGGTCACGCGCTCCACGCGGCCCGTGGCAGCCTGGTCCTCGAGCTTGATCACGTCGCGGATGAGCGGCACCTTGCGGCGGGAGGCGCCGTTCTTGTCGGTGACCTCCAGAACGACCTTCGTGTTCTTGGGCCCGCGGATCTTGCGTATGGACTTGCGCATGGACTTCCACACGATGTCCTCCACTGGACCGTCGCCCTGGCCCACGCCGACGATCTTGTCGCCTTCCTTGATCGACCCCTCGCGCGCGAGCGGACCGCCCTTCATGATCTCCTTGATCTCGAGCGCGCCGTCGTCCAGCGACTGCGAGAGCACCGCGCCAACGCCGAATAGCGACAGGCTCATCTCGTTGTCGAAGTCCTCCTTGCTCAGCGGCGCCATGTACCCCGAGTGCGGGTCGTACGCCATCGTCACCGCCAGCAAATAGCGCTCCATGATCTTCTCCTCGTCCATCTCCGTAAGCACCCACGCTAGATAGTGGCTGTACTTGTTGAGCAGAATCTCCTTGGGGGCGGGCTCGGGCTTGGCTGGAGCCGCGGCGGACGCCGCCGAGTTGGTTGTCGACGACGCACCCTCAACGGCGTTCGTTGTGGTGTTGGCCGCCGTCGTGGACTTGCTCTTGCGGCGATTGCGTCTGTTTTTCTTTCCGGTGCGTTTGGCCTCGGCATCCTCCTCCGCGTCGAGCTCGCGCACCAGCATCTGGGCGAGCAGCTCGTTCTTGATGAGCCGCCTCCAGAGGTCGTTGCGCTCCTCGACGGTCTCGGGCCATGGCGCGTCCTTGCGCTTGAACTGGCACGTCTCGTCCACCGTGAAGTCGAATTCCGTCGTCTCCAGCAGATTCGTGACGAACGTCACGCATTCGTTGAGACGGCGCACGAAGACCTTGTGGAGGTCGTACGCGAACGAAAGGTCGCCCTTGCGAAGAGACGCGCCGATGTTCTCCTTCATGTTCTCGAAGGCGTCGAGATCGCTCTTGAGGAACACGGCGTGGTTGTAGTCGTACATCGTAACGAGATTCGTCCAGGCCCGCTGCGATATCTCGCCGCCAAGCGACTTCTGGGTGACGTGGTACGCGGGCAGCATGTTGGCGAGCTTGCGGGCGATGTTTGAGTAGTATGGCTGGGGACTCAGGCTCTCCACATCGGCAAGCGAGGGCGGCGCGTCGTCGGCCGGCGAAAGCACCGCGGCCAGAACCACGCACATCATAGCGCACCACGCAAGGGCGTTTCTAAATTTGTCCATCTTGTCGTTCTCCTTAGAATTTCGGGAAACTCTTCGTCCTTTTCTGGACAGGAAAGGCGTATTTTACCATTTTCCACGCACCTCGTGTATAAAAAAAGGCGAAAACCGAAAAATCCGTCGAATTCGCCATCGCCAGCTTTTGAAGTTCCGCAGTTGCGCGCGCAGGGAAAAAATGAGATAATATCACCCATGAACGAACCCAGGCCAGACTTTTTCGACAGGTCGCACCCTCTGCCGCGCATCAACCGCGAAGGCAGAAGGTTCGGCATCCCCGCCCTCGTCGCCGCGGCCGCGCTCGCATTGGCAGCGGCCGCGCGCACGACGCCAGCGGCCATGCACGGCGGCGCGAAGGCCGAGGTGCGCGAGAGACAGATCATGGCGGCTGGCGACACCGTTCTCGGGCATCTGCCCGGCAAGAGGCAAGACGAGGTGCAGAAATGAGCAAGTTCAGACTTCGCGGCAGACGCCGCAGGAACAAGACGCCGCGCGAAGGCAGCGTGCCCCTGCGCGCGATGCTCCCCAACCTGATAACGTCCATCGCCGTATGCGGCGGCATCACGTGCATCACCATCGTCGCCACGAACTACGCGCGCGCCCTCTCCGGCCAGAGCGCCGCCCCGCGCGACTGGTTCAAGGCGCTGATGGCCCTTCTCGTGGCATGCGTGTGCGACGCGATGGACGGGCGCGTGGCGCGTCTTCTCAAGTGCAGCTCCAAGCTCGGCGCCGAGCTCGACTCCCTCGCCGACTTCGTGAACTTCGGCGTCGCACCGGCCCTCTTCATCTACTTCTGGTGCCTCTGCGCCCATCCCGGCATGACGCCGTTCGTGCGCAACCTCTTCCTGGGATCCGCCCTCTTCTACGCGATGTGCGACGCCTTCCGCCTCGCCCGCTTCAACACGATGCTCGAGCAGCCCACCCTTCCGTACTGGAAGCACTTCTTCCTCGGCGTGCCCGCGCCCGGCGGCTGCTGGATGGTGCTCACGCCAGCGATCCTCTCGCTCGCCCTTGAAGCGAAGGAAAGCGCCCCCCTCGTGGCTGGCGCGATGCAGAACGTGTACTTCGGCATGTTCATGCTTCTCTTCATCGGCCTTCTCATGGCAAGCCGCCTGCCCACGATCTCGCTGAAGTCGCTTCACATATCGCGCGCCTGCATGCTGCCCACCACGGCCGGCCTTCTCCTCCTTGTAGCCTTCCTGGCCACGCAGTTCTGGCTCACGCTCGGCGTGGTGGGCGTGCTTTACATCGCCACCATCCCCTTCGTGGGCATGATGTTCCTGCGCACGCGCTCGCGCTACCTGCGCGAACAGGGCCGCGCCGCCGCACAGCAGCAGGCCGAGACGGCAGAAGCTGCAAAGCCGGCAAACTGAGAACCGCATGCCCGCCATGCTTGAGCGCTGCGAACTCTGCCCGCGCCGCTGCGGGGTCGACCGCTCCGCCGGCGCGCTAGGCTTCTGCCGGGCCGGCACGCTGCCGCGCGTGTTCCGGTGGGGGCCCCACTTCGGCGAGGAGCCGCCCATCTGCGGCCCGTCCGGGTCAGGCGCCGTATTCTTCTCGCGATGCACCATGAAGTGCATCTACTGCCAGAACTCTCCCTGGAGCTGGCGCGGCGAGGGGCGCGACATCGCCATCGGCGAGCTTACGTCCATTCTGCGCGACCTTGCCCTGAAGCACCGCTGCGCCAACTGGAACCTCGTCTCGCCCACGCCCTACCTCCCCGCCGTCCGCGCCGCCGCCGCCCCGCTAATCGCCGAAGGCGTGCGCCTGCCGTTCGTGTTCAACTCAAGCGGGTACGAGCGCCCGGAGACGCTCGCGGAATATGCCGACCTCTGCGACGTCGCGCTCGTCGATCTTCGCTACGCAAGCGACGCCACCGCGCGCGCCGCATCGTCCGCCCCAGGGTACGTCAGCGCCGCGCGCGCGGCCGTGAAGCATCTGTGGAATGCGCTAGGCCCGCTGGACTCCGACGCGCCCGGGCGCGCCACGCGCGGCGTGATCGTGCGCGTGCTCGTCCTCCCCGGCCATGCCGACGAGGCCATCGAGAATCTCGCCTGGCTCGCCGCAGAATGCTCCCCCTCCGTGCACGTCTCCGTGATGAGCCAGTACGCCCCCGCCTTTCAGGCGCTTGACACGCCGCCCTTCGACCGCGTGGTCGCGGAAGAGGAATACGCCGAGGTCACCGAGGCCGCGGCCGACTTCGGATTCGAGAACGGATGGATACAGGGCTTCGAGAGCCGCGACGCCTCGTCGGACCTCGTGGGCGAGAACATGGCGCCCGGCGAAGGCTCCGTGGGCGCCTGAAGGCCTAGCCGTTGCGCAGGCGCTCGGAGAGGAGCGTCGATGAAGTGCCCTTAGTGTACTCGAAGTACACCACCTCCACGCCTACGGCGCGCAGCCTGGCCTCCACTTCGTTGTACATCGCGCTGCCCTTCCAGTCGTTGCCGTGGAAGAGCCGGTTGAAGCGCAGCTTCTCCCAGGCGGCGAACTTGTCCATCGTCGTCTGCGCCACCACCTCGTCAACATACCTTATCGCCTTCACGATCTCCACGCGCTCTCCGAAGGGCACGATCGGATCGTGGTGCTTGTATTCGCGCACCACCTCGTCGGTGGAGACGCCGACGATCAGCCTGTCGCAGTTCTCCCTGGCGCGCCTGAGTAGATTCAGGTGTCCCACGTGGAACATGTCGAATACGCCTGTCGTGTAGCCTATGATCATGGACGTTCCTCTTTATGGCAAATGTCTGCGATTCACCTTGCGCCAAACGCGTCGCCGTTCCAGACGAGCGGAATATCGGCGGCATGGCCCTCGAACTTTCCTGCTTTCGGCGGGAAGTAGATGTGGACACGATATGCGGCCGGCGCGCCGTCTTCGTCGGGTATCAGCACAGAGGAGCATGTGGCCGAATGAACCACGTCTCTGCCCCTTGCGTCCTTGCCCGTGACGAACTTGCCGCTCGCCGTCACCGCGCCGGACGCCGCGAACTTGAGCGTCACCGTGCCGCCGGCGCCGTCTTCGATCTCGATTTCCAGCGCCGGCGCCTTCGCGAACGCCTTCGCCATGGTCTTCCACGGCTCCGTCCTCCACAGGTTCTGCCACGCCGTCCACTCCATCGGCACGGAATCCTGGCTGGGCGCGCTCGCCGGGCGCACCGTGGCCACGCCGCGCGTCCGGTAGCCCGTTTCCGACGTCGCGTCCGCAAAGCGGGTCTCGGAGACTTCCACGTAGTTCGTCGCGACAGACTTGCCGTACTTCGCCACAACCGTCGCGCCGAACGACCGTCCCGTGTCGCCCGGCCTCCAAAGCCCCTCTTCCTCGCCCACGTGTCCGTTGTTGTACGGGATCCGCCACTCGCATATCGTCTCGAAAGCCGCGCCGGATAGCGTCCACGTCTCTCCGTCCTTCATCAGCTTCCCGCTTATCTTCCCGTTCGCCGCCACCGTCACATTGGCAAGTCCGCCGTTGAACGTCCCCACGGCCCACGCGGGCAGCGCGTCAACGACAATGCCGACCTGGTACGTCTGGGACGCCTTGCCAGCCGTAGTCACCGTAATCTTGACCTGGTACGGCGCGGCAAGCCCATCGCGCCCAATCTTCGACGCCGCCGTAGGCGCGCCGTAGATCGTGTTCGCGGGAATCTCGACCTCGGTCTTCGATCCATTCTTCATGATGTCCTTGTCCGTGAACTTTAGCCCGGCCGGCAGCCCCGCCACCTTCACCTTGGTTTCGGAAAGCGCGCTCGCCGCCACCGGCCATTCCACATACATCCCCGCCCAGATGTTGGTTTGGTAGGGCGGGCGCCCCGCGCCCGCCGCCTCCATCTCCACTCCGGACACCTCCAGCCTGATGCTTTCCCTGTCCTCATCCGCCGTCACGAACTTCGCGAACACATACCGCATCTCCGGCACGACCACGCTCATCGAAGATGTTAGGGCGATCGCCCCGCGCCCGCCGTCCTTCGCCTCCGCTGCCGTCTCGTACCATCCCGCGAACACGTACCCCTTCGCCGGCGTCGCCTTGATTGTCACCTTCTTGCCCTCGGCATAGACGCCCGTGCCGGACGCCGTCCCGCCCTCGGTGGCGCAGATCACCGTGAGCGGATGGTACGCCGTGCGCGTCAGCTTCGGCTCCTTCGCCTCCTTGCCGTCGCCGGAGACCGTAACCTTCACGTTCTCCGCCCACTGGTAGCCGGATGCGTTCTTCGCCTTGATCTGCACCCAATAGACGCCGCCCTTCGTGGGTGCGCCCGTGATCTGGAGCGTCTTCGCGTTGAACTTGAGCCCCGTCGGCAGCCCGCTCGCCGTCGCCGTCACGTACGACTGCGAATCGTCCGTCACCCACACGTCGGAAACGGTTTCCTTGAGATCGAATTCCGCCTGCGTGATGCCGAGCGAGTAAAGTCCGTCGTCGTCTATCGGCAGGAACACCGCCGTCACCATATTCGTCTCGAAATCTTCCGGCACGGCGAATGCGAGCGACGGATTGCGCCGCTCGTTCTTCGTGAGGTTCAGCGAATCGACGAGCGGACCTTCCCAGCGCGCGAACACGCTGCCCTTGTCGGCCGTCGCCTTCCACGTCACCTTCTGGCCGACCTTCCACGTCTTCGGCGTTGTCACCTTGCCGGCGCCGACAAGCTTCGGCTTAAGCTCCTGCTCGCTTCCGTCACCGTTGAACACGCCCACGCCATCTTCCACGTCAAGCTTCACGCCCGTCGCGGCATCTTCGGCAACCTCGATTCCCGCGCTCTCGCCGCCACCGGCAATCCGCCCCTTCTCGCCCTCCGACGTATCGACAATCGCCAGCCGCGTCGCCGCCACGCCGCCGCTACTCTCGCCGTCGCCCTTCACAATTCTGATCGCCGGCCCACTTGGTAAGGCGGTCTCCCCGAGAGCGCCGTCATCCCCCACCATGTTGTGTCCATTCAAGTCAATCGTCACCGCGCCCACATTGTCCGGTATCTCCACCGTCCCGCTCACGTCGTTCGTGAGCGTCACGACAATGTTGTCGCTGTCGTCAAACGCGACAATGGTGTGGTCCCCGAACATCAACTCGAAAGTTTCGAGCGACACCACATCGTCGCCCCACATCGCGGTGCGCAGACCAATGGGCACTCCAGACGCGCAAAGGCACAAAAGCGCCGCACATATCGCCGCAGCAAATCTCATTCGACAATCTCCAGCTGACGGCGCGAAACGAGGAACGTGTTGTCCGTTGTGCGCGTAATTGTAAGAATGTTGCGGGACAAGGCGGGAATTGTCAGCGGCTTCGCCCCTCTGAACGTTTCATATTCATAACCACGCGGCAAAGAGAGCTTCACAGGGGCCTCGGACGTGTTTACAATTCGCAGAGCACAGTCATATACCTTGCCGTTCTTGAGAACAAACTCATCTATGGCACAGTTGGAGTTCACCGTCACCGACGCAATCGAACGATCTGCAACACCATTGGTCAAATCGTACGGTGCTGCTACCTGCTGAATAATTGTTGTCGTCCCAGACGAAGATCCGACGCCAGTTTCACCCATGCCCGAGCACTTGGCAAGCGTCCGATACCAAGCAGTCCATAGTTTGTCACAACCCTGAAACACAGTTTGAGCACCATTACCATAATAATAGA
>JAFXIL010000106.1 GCA_017563185.1 Kiritimatiellia bacterium
CTGCTGGGCGAACATCCTCCTTGAGGACTTCCTCATCCGCGGGTCGCCGTTCTGGAACATCCACCTGTTCCACTCCGAAAACGTCGTCGTGCGCGGGGTGGACATCTACTCGCACGGACACAACACCGACGGAATCGACATCGACATGACGAAGAACGTGATCGTGGAGAACTGCATCTTCGACCAGGGCGACGACGCGGTCGTCCTCAAGGCCGCGCGCAACCACGACGCCTGGCGGCTCGGGCGCAGCACGGAGAACGTCGTGGTGCGCCACTGCACGGTGAGAAACGGACACGTCCTCATGGGCGCGGGCAGCGACGTGTCGGGCGGAATCCGCAACGTGTTGATGCACGACTGCCGGATGGCGGGGAACGTGAACAACGTCTTCTTCGTGAAGACGAACGAGCGGCGCGGCGGATTCGTGGAGAACATCTACATGAAGGACTGCTTCGTGGAGGTGCGCGGGAAGTCCGTTCCGACAAGCGTGGTGGGAATCGAGACGGACGTCCTGTACGAGTGGCGCAACCTGCCGACGTGGGAGGTGCGCGTGACGCGCATCCGCAACATCTGCGCGGAAAACGTCCGCGCCACGCGGGCGCGGCATCTCCTGATGGTCCATGGCGACGCTCGCGATCCCGTGGACGGCGTGACGCTCAGGAACGTGACGTGCGGCGAGACGACGCAGGAGGAGATCGTGGTCGTCAATGCGAAGAACGTGACGATGGACGGCAAGTCGATTCCCTCGCGTCCCGGCAAGGCCCCGGCGTGGTGATTCGAGGGCTTGCGCTTGGATATGAAATATGAGATAATGTCTTGGCATCAAATTTGGCACCCGCCCTTGAAAGGACAACACGCCATGAGACTCACGAAAAACGCGTTCGTAAGGGACGGCAGGCTCGTTCTCGTCAACGAGCGTCCGCTCGGAGTGATGCTGCACCTGCGCTGACGCAGGTCGTGAAAAACGAAAAGGAGGAACGATGAACATCGAAATGGACGATCTTGCGGCATGCCGCACGCTCGCAAACGGGGTGAAGATCCCGTGCATCGGATACGGCACGTGGCAGACGCCGGAAGGCGACGTGGCGCGCGACTCGGTGAAGAAGGCGCTGGAGCTTGGCTACAGGCATGTGGACACGGCGACGGTGTACGGCAACGAGGCGAGCGTGGGCGAGGGAATCCGCCTTTCGGGCGTGAGGCGCGAGGATGTGTTCCTCACCACGAAGCAGTGGACGAACGAGCGCGGATTCGATAACACCGTGGCGGCTGCGGAGAGGGCGCTGAAGACGCTCGGAGTGGACTATCTAGACCTCTATCTCGTCCACTGGCCGGCCGTGGAGAAGCTTTCACCCGACTGGGCGGCGATCAACGCCGAGACGTGGCGCGGATTCGAGAAGCTGTACAAGGACGGCAAGGTGAGGGCGATAGGAGTCTCGAACTTCATGCCTGCGCAGCTTGCGGCGCTGAAGGAGTGCGCGGAGGTGCAGCCGATGGTGGACCAGATGGAGTTCCATCCAGGGTACATCCAGAGGAACGTGCTGGACTACTGCCGCGAGAACGGGATAGTCGTGGAGGCGTGGAGTCCGCTCGGCAGCGGCCGTCTGCTGGCGGATCCGCTGGTGAACGAGATCGGCGCGGCGCACGGGAAGAGCGCCGCGCAGACGTGCGTGCGGTACGCGCTGCAGCACGGGATAGTGCCGCTTCCGAAGTCCGTCACGCCAGAGCGAATCGCCGCGAACGCGGACGTCTTCGACTTCGCGCTCACCGATGCCGAGATGGCCGCGCTCGACGCGATGCCCGAGACCGGCTACAGCGGTTACCATCCCGACGACGCGCCCGCCGGCTGAGGCGCGCGCTCTTGAATTCAAGCCGGCTTAAAGCTCAGTGGTCAATTTCACCTAAAGGAGGAAAGTTGAGAAAAGGCATAATTCTTGCGGGTGGTGCGGGAACGCGCCTACATCCGCTCACGCGCGTCGTCTCAAAGCAGCTTCTGCCTGTCTATGACAAGCCGATGGTGTTCTATCCGCTCTCCACGCTGATGCTCGCTGGCATTCGCGAGGTGCTGGTGATATCGACGCCGCAGGACCTGCCGAACTTCGAGCGTCTGCTGGGCGACGGTTCGGACCTCGGGATGAAGTTCTCGTACAAGGTGCAGGAGGTCCCCAACGGACTCGCCCAGGCGTTCGTCTTGGGGCGCGAGTTCATCGGCGGCGACGACGTGTGCCTTGTGCTGGGCGACAACATCTTCTACGGCGCGGAGCTGCCGCATCTGCTGCGCGAGGCGTGCGCCGCAAAGGAGCCGACGGTGTTCGGATACAGAGTGGCCGATCCGGAAAGGTACGGAGTCGTCTCGTTCGGGCCGGACGGCAGGGCGGAGACGATTGAGGAGAAGCCGGCGAAGCCGAAGAGCAACTACGCCGTGGTGGGCCTCTATTTCTACCCGAACGACGTTGTGAAGATCGCGGCCGAGCTCAAGCCTTCCGCAAGAGGCGAGTACGAGATAACGGACGTCAACCGCGTTTACCTCGAGCAGGGCCGACTGCGCGTGAAGCAGATGAGCCGGGGCTTCGCGTGGCTTGACACTGGCACGCACCAGTCGCTCGCCGACGCAACGAACTTCGTCCGCGCCATAATCGAGCGCCAGGGGCTGCAGCTCTCGTGCATCGAGGAGATCGCCTGGCACAAGGGCTGGATCGACGACGCGCAGCTCGCGCGCCTCGCCGAAGGGTACGGAAAGTCCACGTACGGGCAGTACCTCCGCCAGCTCGTCGGATGACGTAGTCGCGAAGCCGTTGGCAGACTGCGAGACTGGTCCGGAAATCGGACGCGGCGGTGGTTCAGCCGCTTGGCATTGCAGCCAGTTGAGAATCGGATATTCGATGCTGGATATTGCCGACTATCCTGAATGGACTCATGAAAAAAGAATGTGTCGCCGAGAAAGTAGTTGCGCGCGTGCCGTGAAAATGAGATAATATCACAAATGGCAAAACTAGTGACAGTTCTGGGCCTTGAAGGCACTGTGCTACGTGGCGTGAGCCTCGCAGTGGAAGGCGAGCATCCGCAGCGTGGCGCGGAGGAATTCTGGCCTCTGACCGCCGCGTGCGACCTGCCTGGCGAGGAGAAGCCCGGCGAGGCGGCGGGAGAAGACGCGCCCACGGAGAACGTGGCCGAGGAGGACAAACCCCTCGCGCGCGCGTTCCGCGCCGCCGCCGCGAAGTTCGGCACGCACGAGTTCACGTTGTCTCTGCCGCTTTCGCGGATGCTCGTGAAGATGGTGCGCCTGCCTGCGGAGGCGCGCGACGATCTTGTTGGCGCGGCGCAGATGGAGCTTGATTCGATTTCTCCGTTCCCCGACGAGGTGCTGCTGCCGGGCGTTGAGGTGGCGGCCGAGACCGACACGGAGATAGTGGCCGTGGTGGCCGCGCTCCCCGAGGCGGCGTCCGCCGAGATAAGCGAGGCCATGGCCGCCGCTAAGATACATGTGGTGCGCACCGACGCCACGGCGTTCGGATGGCTGCGCTCGCTATGGCCGCGCATCTGCTCTGGCGGAGGCGCCGGCAGGCGCATGGTGCTCTTCGACCTCGACGACGGCTGGGACCTGATTGTGCTTGACGACGGCGCTCTTTCGTTCATGCGCGGCATAGGCCGCGTGACGGGCACCGACGAGCTTGCGCGCGAGGTCACGCTCAGCATGCTGCAGCTTGGCGGCGCAGGCGACGCAGACGAGGTGGTGCTTTGCGTGCGCTCGCACGCCGCGCCTGAGCTGATTGAGCGCCTTGGCGCGTTCGGCCACGTGCGCGAAGTGGTGGTGGACGATCCCGTGGCGGGCGTGGAGGGCGTCGCCCGGCGCGCGCTCGAGGGCTCTGCTCTCGACGTCACGCCCGCCTCTTGGCGCGAGGCGCGCATCGAGCACAGCTTCCGCCGCAAGCTCACAATGTGGCTGGCCGTTGCGGGCGGCATCTGGCTCGCGGTGATAGCCGTCCTCTTCGGCGTGGACATCACGTACGACTTCATGACCGACCGGCAGAAGGCGCTGCAGAAGGACAAGCGCCATGCTGCCGCGTTCAAGGAGGTGTCGGCCCTCAAGAGCCGGGTGGAGCTGATCCAGCGGTATGCGGACCACGCCCACGGCGCACTGGAGGTGTTAAAGACGATATCGGACGCTCTGCCTCCCTCGCAGGACATGGTGTTCAGCTCGTTCAAGTACCGTCGCGACGAGAGCGTGCGCGTGATGGGCACTGCGACCGAGCGCGAGGATCTGCGCACGTTCATGGACAATCTCAACAATGCCTCGTTCGAGGACGCCGCCGAAGGCGAGAAGCTCTTCGCCAAGGTTCAGCAGTCCGGTGGCGAGAACGTCTCGCGCAAGGGAGCCATCCGATTCACCATGGAGGGCTTCTTCCACGCCGACGACGAGGAGGCTCCCAAGAAGAATGGAGGCGCGAAATGAGCATGTCTGGAATGTCGCGCCGCGACAGGACGATTCTCGCGGTTGTCGCCGTGGTCGTGATGTACGGCCTTGCCGCGCTGCTCTGGTTCAGCGGGCGCGAGGCTGCGTGGGCGAAGTCGCGCAAGGCGTACGAGAACGCGAAGAAGACGCTCGCCAAGGAGAACAAGCTCATCTCCGAGAAGGCCGCGTGGCAGAAGAAGTCCGAGGAGATCAGCCTGAAGATGCCGATGGCCGCGGAGGACGAGCCCACGGAGACGCGCTGGCAGCGCCTTCTCGAGAAGATCGCCGCCGCGAACAATGTGGAGATCAAGGGCGAGCAGCCAAAGCCCGAGGAGGAGCACGGCGGCGTGTGGGAGATGCCCATCGAGGTGCGCGTGGAGGAGTGCCTCTCGCGGATAGTGAAGTTCCTCTACGATCTCGAGAACGCCGAGGGGGGCATGTTCGACGTGCGCGACCTCGACATATCTTCGCGCAACAACGGTTTTCTGTCAGTCAAGTTCACCTTGACTAGTGCCTACATGAAAGGACCATCTAAATGAAGAAGACACTTTGCACGCTAGCGCTTTTCGCTCTCGCGGCGCTCGTGGCGGCACCTGCCGCCGCGCAGATGCTGCGCTCGGGCGGTGGCTTCGGCGGCCGCCGAAGCGGCGGTCTGCTGCCCAATGTGCGCCCGGGAATGGGCGGCAGCCGCAGCATGGGCGCAATGGGCGGAGGAGGCTCAGGCGCGATTGGCGCCGGCGCTGCCGGAATGGGCACGGAGGAGCAGAAGTCAACCGAGGAGTTCCTGGCCGATCTCCCGAGGGGCACGAACGGCGTGCCGCGACTTGCGTTCGACCAGGCGCCCATCGAGCTTCTGCTGTACGCATACGCAGACGAGGCCAAGAAGGTGCTCATCCCGGCGCCCAATCTCCCCAAGACTCTGGTGACGCTGAAGACGCAGGAGGATTTCGACCTCACGCGCGAGCAGTACCTCAACGCCATCGAGCGCGTCTTGACGCTCTACGGCGTGGTGCTAGAGGAGAAGGACGACATCTATCTCTACGCGCTCGATCGCAAGACCGTGCGCACGCAGGGCATCCGCACCGAGATGCACGTGCCCACCAACGCGATTCCCGAGAAGGGCAAGGTGATCAGCCAGCTGATCCGCCTCACCCACATCACCGCCGAAGAGGCGCAGAAGGCCCTGGAGGGGTTCAAGGATCCGTCCGGACTCTTCATGGTCTTCGAGCGCAACAACTCGATCCTCGTCACCGACACGCAGGAGAACGTGAACCGCATGCTGGAGGTCATCAAGGAACTCGACCAGGCGAATCCCGTTCTAGAGGACGTGTTCACACGCCAGATCGAATACGCTCTCGCGGCCGACATCAAGACTGCCCTCGAAACGATCGTAACGGAGAGCCAGAAGGAGATGGAGCAGGCGAAGAGCGGCCCCAAGACCAGCGGCACGCCTGGATTCGGCTCGGCTCGTCCAACCTCTCCCCAGCCGACGCGGCTTCTGAACCTCAACAAGCGTCCAGGACAGCAGAGCGCGCAGCAGGCGCACGCATCCACGCCAAACGCGCCGATGCTAGCGCAGATTTCGGACGCCGACCGCGGCATGATCCGCGGCAAGGTGCTGATCCTCGCCGACGAGCGCTCCAACAAGCTCATCGTCATCACTTCGAAGACGAACATGGACTTCTTCGACAAGATCATCAAGACGCTCGACGTGGAGACCACTCCCGAGGTCAGCGTGGAGGTGATCCGCCTCAAGTACGCCGACGCCGAGGAGGTCGCCTCGATGCTCAACGACCTCATCGGCAACAACGGCGGCCCATCGCAGAACAAGAACAACCCGAACCCCGCGGCAAGGCGCACCGGCGGCGCCGCCAACCGCAATCTCACGCAGAACCGCCCCGGCACGCCCGCGCGCGCCCCCACCGCCAACCCCACGTTCTCCAACAACTCCACGCTTGGCGAGCTGAACAAGGACAACATCAAGATCCTCGCCGACAAGCGCATCAACGGCATCGTGATCATGGCCCGCAAGGCCGACATGAAGGCCGTCAAGGAAGTGATCGAAGACATGGACGTGAAGCTCTCGCAGGTGCTTCTCGAAACCGTGATCGTCCAGATCGAGCTCGGCGACGATCTCCAGACCGGCATCGACTGGGTGCAGCGCGGCAAGTACAGGGAGCGTGTGCAGCAGCAGGTAAAAGACGCCTACGGGCGGCCGCTCTTCTGGGAGGAGACCGAGAACGACGACGGCAGCAAGACCATGAAGTCCACCACCACCGACACCGGCGTTCCTGTGCTGGAAACTGTAGTGCGGACCGTGCGCGACAACTTCTTCAACCACGGAGGAGCCAATTCCGGCTACATGGCGGGCGGTGGCGGCGGTTCCGGCACTTCGCCCCTCCAGAGCCTCTTCGCCACGATCTCCACAAACGCGGCCGACATGGCACTCGGCGCAAACCCGATCGGAGGCGGCATAAGCTACTTCCTCAAGAGCGACAAGCTCAATCTCGCCGCCGTCATACAGGCCGCGAAGAGCGACAGCCGTTCCAAGGTGCTCGCCTCGCCGATCCTCATGACGGTTGACAACAAGGAGGCCACCATCGAGGCCACCGACATGATCTACCTCTTCAGCGGCTACCAGTACTCGGGCTCCTCGTACAACGGCACGCAGGTGAGAAACTACGAGAAGCGCGACATCGGCCTCACAGTCAAGGTGACGCCACGCATCAACCCGAACGGCACGGTGGTGCTGACGATCGAGGAGACGTTCGAGACGAAGGGCGCCGACCAGCCCGTGCCGAACGAGACGGGCGGAACCGACAACTACGCCACCGTCACCACGCGCAAGATGTCGAGCGACGTCTCGGTGGAGAACCGCCAGACGATCGTGATGGGCGGCCTCACAAGAAACGTCAAGACGCACAGCGAGAGCGGAATACCGATTCTCAAGGACATCCCCTGGATCGGCAAGTGGCTCTTCGGCAGCGTGGCGGAGAACGAGACTCGCTCCGAGCTGCTGGTGTTCATCACTCCGTACGTGCTCGACGACGCCGAGTCCGCCCAGTCCGAGGCCCTGCGCCGCAAGAAGGCGCTCAGCCATCCGAGGCCATGGGAGGACAACGGCTGGTCGCTCAGCCCGCTCGCCGATCCCGTCTCGAAGAAGGAGCAGCTGCGCCGCATCGTGGACGAATGGGAGCGCCAGGACGAGGAGCGCAAGACGAAGCGCGCCATCGAGAAGGCCAAGGTTGACCGCGTGAAGAAGCTCAGGGAGATGACCGAACAGGATCGCGAGTTCTGGCGCAGGCTCCACGAGAAGGAGATCGAGGAGGAGTCGAAGAACACCGAAGCCGAACAGGCCGAGCTGCGTTCTTTCGTGGAAGAGCTCAAGAAGAAGACGCCAGAGGAATACAAGGAGCAGAAGCTCGAGGAGGCCGAGAAGGCCATCGGCGAGTCGAAGGAGACCGAGAAGAACGAATACAGGAAGATGGTCGAGGAAAAGGCGAAGGAGGAGAAGCCCAAACTTCCCGCAGGCGACACGCTGAAGAAGGACGTTGAAGCCGCCAAGGCCGCTCCGGCAAAGCCTGAGCCAGCAAAACCAGCGCCCGCGCCTGCAAAGCCGGCGCCCGCCCCTGTCAAGCCCGCAGCTACGCCGGCACCGACGCCTGCGAATAAGAGCGCTACGTGAAGCCCATTGTTCTCAGAGGCGCCAATGCGGACGAAATTGCGCGCGCGTGGGGCGATCTGCGGCGCGTGGGGCGCCTGAACAAGGGCGACGAGGTGCTGCTGGACGTCTCGGCGATCGAGGCGTCAACTGCCGCCTTTGAGGCTTTCTTCCTTGCGCTCGACAGGCGATGCGCCAAGCGCGGCGTCACGCTCAAGGCCGTAGATCCCAATGGTCTTCTCGAGCCGGTGCGCGCGCGCTTCGACTTTTCGGCCTACGATGCCGTTCCTGCGTCGCGCGCGCGCCGCTCTGGAATGTTTGCCGTTATAGGCCGCGCGACGTGCGAGTTCTTTCTCGGGATGCGCGCCAGCTGCGCGTTTCTTGGAGAGACCGTTGTCGACGCACTCGGGATGATCGTCCATCCGCGCAGATTCCGCTTCAGGGACTGCGCGCTCGCATTCCAGCGCGCCGGTTTCGACGGGATGCCAATCACGCTTCTGATTGGATTTCTGCTTGGGCTGATCCTCGCGTTCGAAAGCGCGGCGTCGCTGAGGTCGTTCGGAGTGGAGGTTTACGTGGCAGATCTGATAGCCATCGGGCTCTTCCGCGAGCTGGGTCCGCTGGTGACCGCAATCATCCTCGCGGGACGCTCAGGCAGCGCGTTCGCGGCGGAGATAGGCACGATGAAGGTGGACGAGGAGCTTGACGCCCTCACAACGTTCGGACTTCCGCCGGTGAGGTTCCTCGTGCTGCCGCGTGTCGTGGCGGGGGCGCTTGCCATGCCGGTTCTGACGATACTTTGCGAACTTGCGGGCCTCGTGGGCGGCGTGATTGTGCTCAAACTCATGAACGTGCCGTCTGTGGTGTACTGGGGCCATGTGGTGAAGGCTTCCACTCTCTTCATAATCGTGCTGGGCCTGGGGAAGTCCGTGCTGTTCGGATTTCTCGTGGGGCTGATAGGATGCGCCTGCGGAATGCGCACGCGCAACACGGCAGACGGCGTGGGCGTGGCGGCCACGAACGCCGTGGTGGGCAGCATCATAGCGATAGCGGTGTTCGACGGCCTGATAGCGGTGGTGTGCTATCTCATAGGCGTATAGGGCGGGGGCGGAGATGCGGAAAGACTGTGCGGTGGTTGTGGCCTCGTGCGACGCATACGGCGACGTGCTGAAGCATTTCGCCGCGCTCAAGCTGAAGTTCTGGCCAGACTGCCCGTTCGAGACGGTGCTCGTGACGGAGACCGCCCCGGCGCCATCGCCGGCGTTCGACCGCGTTGTCGCATGCGGCGGCGGCACGAACTGGGCGCAGCGTCTCGTGACGGCGCTTGAGGCCATTTCCGTCCCCTATGTGCTGATGCTATGCGACGACTATCTTCTCGAGGCACCGGTCGATACGCCTCTCGTGCTGCGCCGCCTTGACAAGGCGCGCGAACTCGACGCCGCGAACCTTCGCCTCATACCGAATCCGCGCCGCGGAATGCCGCGCGAGGACGGCCTGATGGAGTATCCAAAGAACACCGCCTACTGCATATCGACGCTTGCTGGGATATGGAACCGCGAGTTTCTGCTCGGGCTTGCGCGCGGGGCGGCGAGCATCTGGGAGTTCGAGAGATACGGTTCGTTCGCGGTGGGCGGCGAGAGGCGCGCGCTTCTCGCCACGCGAACGCGCGAGTTCCCGTTCGTCGATGCGGTGCACAAAGGCCATTGGGAGAAGGCGGGCGTGAAGGTGTGCCGCGAGAACGGTCTTGTTGTTGATCTGGCGAAGAGAGGCATGCCGCCTGTTTCTGTTCGTCTGATCGAGGCGTTCAAGGCGCTTGTCTTCGCGGTAGTGCCGAATACGCTGATAGTGCGCGTGCAGAACGCGCTTGGCGCGGGCGCGCGCGAGCGCACTGGCGGAGGCAGGCGATGAGCGCGACGCGGCGGTTGATAATGGCGGGCTTCGGCCTGAGCGAGCCGGGCACCATGGGCGGCAACACGAAGATCGCCCTCGAGGCGGCGCGCCATCTTTCGTCCGGGCGCGAGGTGCATATCGTGCTGCCGGAGCGGAAGGTGGCAACGGTGAAGGACGCGATAGGCGAGCCGCCGGGACTTGTGCTGCATCCGGTGCGCTCGTTCGAGGGCGGCGATCTGCGCCGTCCGCTCGCCAGCGCGCGCCACTACACCGGCGAGCTTCGCCGGACGCTGACGGAGCTGAATGCGGGCCCGGGCGACGACGTGTATTCCTGCAGCGACTTCCATGTGGACACCGTTCCATGTTTCCGCCTGCAGAGGAAGTTCGGCTTCAGGTGGATCGCGGTTCAATTCCTCTTTGTGCCCTCGCCTGTCGAGAACATTCTGCGCCGCTGGGGATTTCCCGTGTTCCGCTACGCGCTTGTGTGGCTTTATTCGAATATCCTCTTCTGGCTGGCGCGGCGGCGAGCGTCGGCTTTCGTGATCACGAACGACTCTGACCGTACGCATTTCCCGAAGAGTTTCCAGGAGCGCGTCTTCCCGTTCTACGGCGGGGTCAACGTGGACGAGATTCCATCAGGCGCGGCTGATAAAACGCGCGACGTGGTGTTCTGCGGCAGGCTCTGCGCGCAGAAGGGGATATGGGGCTTTCTCGACGTGTGGCGGCGCGTTCTCGAAGAGGCGCCAGGCGTGCGCCTTTCGGTGATAGGCAACGGCGCGCCGGAGTTCGAGCGCGCGCTCAAGGAGAAGGCCGAGGCGCTGGGTGTGGCGGATTCTGTGGACTGGCTAGGCTACGTGAACGGAGAGGCGAAGTACGCCATATACCGTTCGGCGCGCGTGTTCGTGCATCCAACGGTGTTCGACAACAACGGCATGGTAGCGGCGGAGGCGCTCTGCAGCGGCCTTCCGGTGGTGATGTACGATCTGCCACCGCTCAGGCACGTGTACACGACGGGGTGCGTGAAGGTGCCGCGCGGCGACAAGGAGAGGTTCGCGCGAGAGGTGGCACGGCTCCTGTCGGACGACGATCGCGCACGCGCCGTTGCGCCGAATGCGGAGCAGGCAGGCAAGCTTCGCGCCTTCTGGAACTGGCCTGAGCGTGTGCGCCGCTTCTCCGCCTGGTTCGACGGACAGGTTTGACTGCGGCGATGAATTCTGCGCCATCGATCCCGATTTTTGGTATAATATGTGCGGGGAAAAACAGAAAAGGAGTCTAGATAAGATGAACATCAGAGTGATTCTTGGCCTGGCGCTCGCGGCGAGCGTGTGCGCGGCCGAGGCGAAGGTGACAACCGCAACGCCGTTTGCGGACAACATGGTGCTGCAGCGCGAGAGGCCCGTTCCCGTGTGGGGCAAGGCCGATCCAGGCGAAACGGTTACGGTGCAGTTCGCCGGGCAGACGAAGACTGTAACTGCAGACGCGAAGGGCGCGTGGAAGGTGATGCTCGACGCGATGCCCGCCTCGAAGGAGAACCGCACGCTCACTGTCAAGGGTTCGGCCAACGCTGAAGACATCAAGAACGTGCTCGTGGGCGAAGTGTGGTTCGCGAGCGGACAGTCCAACACCGAGTGCCCGATTTGGGGACCTAGTCCGCGCTACCGCGACGGACAGGGTGCGGTGATGACCGCCACGGCGCGCCGTCCGTTCATCCGCTACGTCAAGAACGCAAGGACCACCGCCCGCGAGCCGAGGCTCGGATGGAAGGCCGTCTGGCGCGATTACTCGCCGGAGTCGTTCAGGGCCACATTCCACGGCAACCTCTCCGCGATGGCGTTCTACTACGCGCTCGAGCTGCATGACGCGCTCGGCGTTCCCGTGGGCATCATCGACTCCAGCTGGGGCGGTACGCGTATCGAGCCGTGGACGCCGCCGTCTGGCTTCAAGCAGGCGCCTGCGATTCCTGCGAAGGTTGGCGCGGGCACACCGACCGCTCTCTGGAACGGCATGGTGGCCGCCTTTGCTCCGTATGCGATAAAGGGCTTCATCTGGTATCAGGGCTGCTCCAACGCGGGCGATGGCATCCGGTATTGCGACAAGATGCACGACCTCTACAACGGCTGGGCCAAGGAGTTCCAGAATCCGGGCCTCAAGCTCTACTTCGTGCAGCTTGCGCCGTTCAGCCGCAGCTGGTTCGCCGTCCAGATGGGACAGGCGAAGTTCGCCGCCGAGGAGAAGAACGCCGCGATGGTGACGACCTGCGACATCGGCAACTCGTGGGACATCCACCCGAACGACAAGGAGTCCGTGGCGAGGCGTCTCGTCCTCCACGCGCTGAAGCGCGACTACGGTTTCGACGGCATCGTCGACGACGCCCCGGAGCTCAAGTCGTGGAAGGTCGAAGGCGACAAGTTCGTGATGTCGTTCAGCAACGCGAACGCCTGGTACGCCTATAATGCCGACCGTTCAGTCGCCAAGGGCTTCGAGATCGCGGGCAAGGACGGCAAGTTCGTCCCCGCGAACATCGTCAACAAGGGCGCCAACGGAACGCTCGCCGGAGGAGCGGAGCTCATCGTCTCCGCGCCGGGAGTCAAGGAGCCGCGCCGCCTTCGCTATCTCTACTCCAAGCCCTGGATCGGATCGCTCTATTCGTTCGACTCTGGCCTCCCGCTTGGTCCGTTCGAGATCGACGGGCGCGATCCCGCCGAGGGAAGGCGCGCAGGTGCGGCGTCGAAGCTTGACGATGCGCTGAAGGTGCCTGAGCTCGCGGGGTTCCGTCCTGTGCTGCAGGCCAATCTGCCCACAAGCGGCGCGTTCAACAAGGGCGCGTACACGCTTGACGAGACGGCGAAGGCTGGAGGCTTCACGCGTGTGGCGTATGTTCTCGAGCTCGTGTGCAAGGACGGTTCGGTTGACTGGGCAGCAGCCGCGATGGACGCCTTCACTACAGACGCCTCCAAGCTCGGCGTACCCGCCGTCACAAAGGCGTTCTTCCAGCAGGGAGTGGCCAACCTCGTGGTTCGCTCGAACCGCGAGTGCGTGCCGGAAGGCTCGTTCCCCGAGGGCGGCGTGATAGAGTTCTTCAACTCGAACTACGCCCCGCATTTGAAGATCGCCGGCGTTGGCGGCTCCGACAAGACGTACGACTTCAACGACACCATTTCACTCGCCACCAATCCGGGCTACGGCTGCATGCAGGTGCACAATGCCAAGAGCGGTGTGACGGTGCTCGCGTACAACAACTTCAACCACGGCCCGGCGGACGTAGGCATCGGCAGCAACCTGGAAGGCGAGAATCCCGACTGGACGTTCATGGGCAATGCGGGATCGTACAAGGCGTGCCGCCTCACGGTGCTCGTGAAGTAGCTTTGAAGCACAACAAACAGAAAAGGAACAAACTGATGAACAGACGCGACTTCTTCAAGTTCGGCGCGGCCGCGGCGGCCGCCGCCGCAGTCGGCCGCACCGTGCGCGCGGCAGAGATGCCCGGATTCGGTCCGGGCGCTCCCGCGCCGCAGAACAACCAGATATGGCTGATGACATCGGCCTTTCCGGGCGAGAGCTTCGAGGACGTGCTGAAGCGCGCGAAGTCCGTGGGCGCCCAGGGCCTCGAGCTCTGCGTGTTCCGCCGCGACTCGGACCGCAAGGACCACACCGCCACGCACCTCGACTACGAGACCTTCGACCTCGCGGCCGCTCAGAAAGTGGTGCGCCGCTGCAACGAGGAGGGCCTGCGCGTCTCCGTGGGCGCGTACGACAACCTCATCGGCGGCGACAGCCAGGAGACCAACCAGAACCACATCCTCAAGCTCATCCGCATCGCGGCCCTGCTCGGCGGCAACGACAACGACGTCGTGTGCGGCTCCTTCGTGGGCTACGACCACGTGCTCGGCCGCCAGGACCGCGGCTTCGAGAAGAACCTCGAGAAGTTCAAGAAGGTGTTCCAGCCCATTCTGAACTACGCCAAGGACCTCGGCGTCACCGTGTGCGTTGAGAACTGCCCGATGGAAGGCTGGCAGCCCGCCACCGCGCCGGACTGCTACAACAACCTGCCCGGCTGCCTCGCGGCCCGCAAGCTGATGTACGCGATCCTCGACGACGACTCCGCCCTCCAGGAGACGTACGACCCCTCGCACGACATCTGGCAGCACATCGACCCGAGCGACGTGATCGAGGCGATGGACTTCCGCAAGCTGCGCCGCATCCACATCAAGGGCACGCGCAACTATCCCACATCCGCCGACTCCATCCACTGGGGCCGCCTCTTCCCCGAGCAGGTTGTTGACGCCAAGCTCGCCAAGAAGGCCGGCGTGCCGATCGCCGCGAACGAGTGGGCCCGCCTCAACTACGAGCCCCGCCTGCCCGGTTTCGGCGGCAGCGACTCGTGCGACTGGACGAAGTTCCTGCAGACGCTCATGCAGAAGGGCTACAAGAACCCCTTCGTCATCGAGAACGAGGGCTGCAACTCGTCCCACACCGGCAACATGGGCGCCACGCTCCAGGGTTTCCGCGCCACGATCCTCAACACCGCCCCGGTGGTGTGGAAGCTCGGCAAGGACGGCTTCGCGTACGACGCCTCCGGTCTCAAGCCGATGAAGGCCCCAAAGAAGGATCTTCCCGTCGTCACCATGAAGGACCTCGCCTAAATGGGCCACAAGACCTAGGACTTGGGACTTAAGTTGCAATCAAACTGCTAGAATACAAACCAAAAAAAGGAGAAACAATGAATCTGACACGAAGAAACTTCATCGGCGCCATGAGCGCCGCAGGCGCCGCGTGCGCGCTGCCTTCTCTCGGCGCTCTCAAGCCCGTGGGCAACGTTGCGCTGCAGCTTTATTCCATCCGCGGATACATCTCCAGGAGGGAGGTGGGCCTGGCCAAGGCGCTCAAGGACGTGGCCGCCATCGGCTACAAGGGCGTCGAATTCGCCGGCTACTACGGCAACAACCCCAAGCAGCTCAAGGCCATGCTCGACGACGCCGGCCTCGTAGCCTGCGGCACCCACGTGGGCCGCGGCGACTTCAGCCCTGAGAAGATCAAGGCCACGTGCGAGTTCAACCTCGGCTACGGCAACAACCTCATCATCTGCCCCGGCGGCGGAAACTTCCCCGGCAAGGGCCAGAAGCTCGACGACTTCATGAAGATGCTCGTTGAATACTACAACAAGGCCGCCGAGACCGCCGCCACGTTCGGCTGCAAGGTGGGCCTGCACAACCACACGCGCGAATTCGAGCTCAAGCTCTCCAACGGCCAGACATACTGGGACTACTTCTTCTCCAACACATCGAAGAACGTCTGCATGGAGCAGGACGTGGGCTGGACCACATGCGCCGGAGCGGACCCCTGCGAGCAGTACACCAAGTATCCCGGCCGCTCGCCCACGCTCCACGCAAAGGAGAACGGCATGGGAAAGGGCGTGAAGAAGTTCGACGCGATCCTCGGCCAGCCCGGCCAGCCCGGCGCCAAGGGCGTGGAATGGGACCGCCTCTTCAAGGCCACCGACAAGGACGGCGTGAAGTGGTACGTCGTGGAGTGCGAGCGCCACGCCGGCAGCCTCGCCGCGGTCAAGCCCTCGTTCGAGTTCCTCAAGTCCAAGGGCCGCGGCTGAACGGCGGACAACAACAGCAAAGGAGATTGAAATGACAGACATCAACCGCAGAAGCTTCATCCTCGGCTCCGCCGCCGCAGTCGCGGTGGCGGCCAATGCAGCCGACAAGAAGGGCGTTCGCGCCCTCAAGCCGGGCGAGAAGGCCAACGTGGCCATGATCGGCCTCGGCATCCAGGGCCGCGGCGCGCTGCTGCCGCAGTTCCTCGGGCAGTACGGCCGCGGCGCCAAGGTCACCATGGTGTGCGACGTGGACAAGGTGCGCCGCGAAGACGCCGCCCGCCGCGTTGACGTCCACTACCGCGCGCGCAAGATCAAGAGCTCCTGCAAGGCGGTGGCCGACTTCCGCGACGTGCTGAAGGATCCTTCGATCGACATGGTGTGCATCGCCACGCCCGACCACTGGCACGCCTACATCTCCGTCGAGGCCATGAAGGCCGGCAAGGACGTGTACTGCGAAAAGCCGCTCACCTTCAACGTGGACGAGAGCCGCAAGGTGATCGCCGCCCAGGAGAAGTACGGCCGCATCTTCCAGACCGGCTCCATGCAGCGCAGCTGGCGCGAGTTCCGCACCGCAGTGATGATCGTCCGCAACGGCTTCATTGGCGACCTCAAGTACGTTGACGCCAACTACGGCCGCGGCGGGCAGAAGCTCGGCGGCCCGTCCCACCCGATCCGCTTCTTCGACGACCCGAAGAACGCCGCGAAGGAGAACGCGCCCGCACCTTACATCGATTGGGACATGTGGCTCGGCCCCGCCAAGTGGCGTCCGTACTCCGACCAGCTCGCGCCGCGCGGCACGC
>JAFXIL010000107.1 GCA_017563185.1 Kiritimatiellia bacterium
CAAGGACGAGAAGATCGCCCCTAAGCTGCGTCCTGAAGCTCTCTACAAGGCCGCGCGCTGCTTCGACAAGCTTCAGCATGCCGGGCGCCAGCAGGCCATGCTCGACGACCTCAAGCGCAACTATCCCCAGAGCCCCTGGGCCGCCGAATGAGGTCTTTGCACATTTTAAAGAAATCAGAAGTCAAACAACTTAAGAAAAGAGGAAAAAAGAATGAAGATCAATACAATGAAGAAGTCCGCGATGGCAGCCGTCGTGATGCTCGGTCTCGTTGTGGCGCCTGTCGCCGCCACGGTCGCTCTTGCCCAGGATCCCGCGCCGGCGGCAGCGAGCGGCGGCCTTGTCGACGCCAAGACGGGCAAGGCTGTTGACGGCACGCCCGACAAGACGAAGAAGGGCGGCGGCTTCTTCGACATAGTGTTCGGCTCTGGAGTGCTCGGCGCCATCCTCTGGCTGGCCCTCTTCCTCGACGGCGTGGCCGCGATCTACTTCACCGTCGACTGCTTCATTCTCATCAAGCCAGAGAAGCTCATGCCCGCCTCCCTCGTCAACAATGTGCAGAGCGCCATGGCCGAGGGCGACGTGATGAAGGCCCTCAAGGTCTGCGAGAGCGAGCCGAGCGCCATGTCGAACATCCTCAGCACGGCCTTCCAGCACGTCGAGGACGGCTATGACGTGATCCAGGAGGCCGTGAACGGCGCGGCCGATCTCGAGACGGAGAGGCTGATGCAGCGCCTCACGTGGATTTCGGTGTGCTCGAACCTCGGCCCGTCGCTCGGCCTGCTCGGTACGGTGCAAGGCATGATTCTGACGTTCCAGGCCCTGTCGCAGGGCGGCGCGGGAGACGCCTCCGCGCTCGCCAGCTCGATCGGCCAGGCCCTGTGGACCACCGCCGGCGGCCTCTGCGTGTCGATTCCCTCGATCACCGTGTTCTACTCGCTTCGCAACAAGGCAAACCGTCTCATCATGCGCATGACGGCTCTCACCATGGAGCTTCTGAAGGGCCTCCGCCACGTGGAGGTGCTCGACGAGTCGCAGGAGCCCACGGCCTGAGCGCGTCTGGAGGCGAGTCCCGAAAGGACCGTACACCATGGCCAGGAAATTTACAGAGAATCCGTCCCTTGACATGACGCCGATGATCGACGTCGTGTTCGAGCTGATCATCTTCTTCGTCGTGACGTTGAAGATGGCGGTGGAGAAGGACGAGACGATACAGCTAGAGGACGGAAAGCACGGCATAGAGCTCACCGCCGATGAGCTGCCGCCCTCGCATCTTGTGATCGACATCGCGAAGAACGGCCGCATCTCGATGTGCAACGTCACCATCACGCCCGACGTCGTGCGCCAGCGCATCAAGGACCGCAAGCGCAGGTGGGGCGACAAGTTCCCCATTCTCATCCGCGCCGACTACCGCGCCAAGCACAAGCACGTGAAGGCCGTGATGGACGCCTGCACGACCGAAGGAATGTGGAAGCTCTCGTTCGTGGCGGTCTATGACCGCAAGAGCGGGAAGCAGCTTACGCCGTAAGGCAAGGGGGTGGTGCACATGGCTAAAAAGCAATACGAGAACCCGCAGCTTGACATGACGCCGATGATCGACGTCGTGTTCGAGCTCATCATCTTCTTCGTGGTGACGATCAAGCAGGAGGATCTTTTCTCCAAGCTCAACGCCAACCGGCCCCAGCCCAACGACAAGCCGGTGGAGAAGGTTGTTGACGAGCAGATCGAGATTCAGGTGGGCGCCAACGGCCTTGTTTACAACGGCCGCGGCGTGACGCTCAAGGAACTTGACCGCAACATCAAGCAGGCGGCCAGCATCTCGAAGAAGACGACCGTGCTTCTGCAGTGCGCGCTCGACTCGCCTCACAGGTACCTTGTGGACGCTCTCGACGTGTGCAACAAGTACGGTCTGCAGAATCTTTCGGTTTTCAGCATGTAAACATCAACTTCCGGGGAGGATTGACGTATGGACATGACAAACGAAGAAGAGTTCAAGGAACAGCTCGAAGAGGAGATGGCCCGCTTCGAGGAGGACGGCTATTTCAAGCGCCTTGGCAAGATGTTCTCCGGCCTTGGGCGCTCGCGCGACTCGCGCGAGTACAAGGAGGCCGTCATCGAGCTTCAGCGCCAGGCGGCTCCGCTCATGGCCATTCTTCTGCCGCTCATCTGCGTGGTGGTGCTGTTCGTGGTGACGGCCATGGACAGCGGCGCGAAAAAGGAGATCAAGGTCGACATCGTAACGGCAGTGGACGAGCCGGAGGTCACGGAAGAGCCGCAGCCAGAAGAGGTGGAGCCTCCGCAACCGCCGGACGTGGACGTGCAGGTGGATACGCCCACCGTGGGCAACCCCACCGAGGCGGCCGAAGTGGCGCCCCCCACCTCCGAACCGCAGTCCGCCAAGGTCGCAGAAGTCGACGCCATGCTAAAGGTGAAGAGCCCTGTGGTCATGACCTCCGTGTTCGGCGCGGAGCGCAACACCGGCAGACGCGGCACTTATCTCAAGGGCGGAAACTACGGCGATCCCAATACGGAGGCCGCCGTCATGAAGGCCCTGCGCTGGCTTAAGTGGAAGCAGAACTCCGACGGCTCCTGGCCGGGCGTGAAGCCTGCGGCCACCGGGCTTGCGATCCTCACCTATCTCGCCCACGGCGAGACGCCCGCCTCGAAGGAGTTCGGCGACACCGTGCGCCGCGGCCTCGACTTCCTTACGAACGCCGTGCACGACAGGGGCGGCAAGACGATGGTGGCCGGAACGGACGGCAACGAGTACTCCTTCCTCATAACGACCTACGCCCTCTGCGAGGCGTATGGCATGACTAAGAATCCCGACCTCCGCGATCCCGCAGAGAAGTGCCTTACCCGCATCGTCAAGGGGCAGAACGCCACCGGCGGCTGGGACTACAAGATGAGGCGCACAACGCGCGATGACATCTCGTTCGGCGGCTGGGCCATGCCGGCCCTCAAGGCCGGCAAGATGGCTGGCATCCATCCTTCTGGCCTCGACGAGTGCATCAAGAAGGCCATCAGGTGCCTCAAGACGCGCAACTACGACAAGAAGGCCGGCTTCGTGTACACCCCCGGTTCGCGCGGCGGCGGTCTTGGCGGCGTGGGCTGTCTCTGCCTGCAGCTTCTCGGCCAGGCAAAGGACACCACCGTGGCAAACGCCCTCGACGTCATGCGCGACTGGCTGCCGACGTTCGAGAAGAAGCACATGAGCGGCGGCAGCTGTTCGCAGTACTACAGCTACTATGCCGCGCAGTGCAAGTATCAGGCGGGAATGGTGAAGGGCGCTACGCCGGCCAACTTCACGCTCTGGAAGAAGTGGAACGTCGCGATGAAGGATCTATATCCTAAGAGCATCATCAACGACAAGAAGGCCGACGGCTCTCCCGTTACGATCAAGGACACCAAGGGCAAAGACCAGCCCGTTGGCCACTGGGAGAACACAGACGTCCATACCACCCGTCCCGTCATGGACACCTGTCTCACCGCCCTGCAGCTGATGGTGTACTACCGCTATCTGCCCACCACGTCGCTCAAGGCCACTGAGGTGGAGGAGGATGTGGAGGTCCTCTCCAAGGACAAGGGCAACGAGGTGCAGGTGCGCATTGACATCTAGTGACGTGATGCCGTTCAGCATTTTTCTCGGCCTAAAATACCTCAAGCCGAAACGCAGCGTCACCAGCGTGATCACCTGCGTTTCGGTTTTGGGCGTTCTTTTGGGCGTCGCCGCCGTCATCGTGGTGCGCGCCGTTATGACCGGATTCGGCGACCTCTGGGAGAAGAAGATACTCGATTTCAAGCCTCACGCGACGATATCATCACGCATCCCCGGCGAGGTGGTGACGGGCGAGGACGAGCTTGCGCGCAAGATCGCCGCCGTTCCGGGCGTAGAGGCCGTCACGCCCGAAATCGACACGCGCGTGATGCTCGAATGCCGCGGACGCGTCTCGGCGCCGATCATCATCGGCGTGGAGGCCGACCGCTTCAGCGCCGCCTACAAGGTTGGCGCTCCTGTGGCCGGCACTTTCGACCTCGACGGCGACTCCATCGTGCTGGGCGTGAGCCTTGCGGGCTCGCTCGGCGTGTGGGTGGGCGACGAGGTGACGGTGTACTCCCCGAAGACCCTCGCCGCGCGCGACGAGATATACCTGCCGCTCAAGTGGCGCGTCGTGGGCATATTCTCATGCGGCCAGCGCGACTATGACAGCGGCTTCTGCGTGTGCTCGCTCGCGAACGCCCGCGACCTGATGGGGCTTGAGAAGGGCGTGTACGCGATCCACGTGAAGACGGCGCGTCCCACCGTGCCGGAGGAGTTCGACGCCGCATGCGAGGCGATGCGCGCTCTCGTGCCGGGGTGCAGGCTGCTCATATGGCGCGAGGTGGACCGCGAGCTGTTCGGCGCGCTCGCGGTTGAGAAGAACATGACGGCCATCCTTCTCATGCTGATCACGATAGTCGCGCTCTTCTGCGTGATGAACACGCTGCTTGTCCTCACGGTTCAGAAGACGCCTGAGATCGGCCTGATGAAGGCCCTGGGCTTCCCGCGGCGCAAGATCATGGGCGTCTTCATGGTGCACGGCCTCGTGCAGGTGACGGTGGGCACATTGCTGGGGCTCGCGGCGGCGTGGGCGGTGTTGCGGAACCTGCAGAACATCGTTGCGATGCTGGCGCGTTTCGACGTGGAGGTCTTCCCGCAGTCCGTGTACGGCCTTGCCCAGATACCCTACCGCCTGGTGGCTTCGGACGTTGTGTGGGTGGTGGCGATCGTGTACGTGTTCGGCCTTCTCGCCGCGCTCGTGCCCGCATTCCTGGCGGCTTCTAAACATCCAGTGGAGGCGTTGCAGAGTTGATGCTTCTTGAAGTCAGAGACGTGGCGAAGGAGTACCGCATCCCGGGCCAGCGCGCGATAAGGGTGCTGGACGGCGTGTCGCTTGACGTGGCAGAAGGCGAACATGTGGCCATAGTTGGGCGCAGTGGGGCGGGAAAGACGACTCTCTTGAACATAATCGGCGGGCTTGACCTCCCAACGGCCGGCGACGTCAAGATCGGCGGGGAGTCGCTGTTCGCGGGGAAAGGGGCCGCGCGCCGCCGCGAGCGCCTGCGCGCAGCGAAGATCGGCTTCATCTTCCAGAGCTACCATCTGATGCCAGAGCTGGACGTGGTGGAGAACGTGATGCTGCCCGCGATGACCGGGGAGACGCGCATCCCCGCACCGCGCGAGCGCGCGAAGGCGCTGCTGGAGAAGGTGGGCCTGGCGGCGAGGCTCGGCCACCTTCCGGCGGAGCTCTCGGGCGGCGAACAGCAGCGCGTGGCCCTCGCGCGCGCCCTGATGTGCCGTCCGCAGCTGATCCTTGCAGACGAGCCCACTGGCAACCTCGACGCCCTCACCGGCGCCGAGATCCTCAAGCTCCTCTTCGAGGTGAACGACGAGCCCATTGCGTGCGTGATGGTTACGCATTCCGCCGAAGCGGCGGCAAGGTGCGACCGTACGTTCGCGCTGGACAGCGGCCGGCTTGCATGAAATTCAACTGAACGGAGGATTCCGAATGGAACGCGAGACAATGGACACAGACATCGTGGTGACGGGATTTGGTCCTGCTGCCGCCGGTTTTCTCACAACCATCGGGCCTGAGCTCGCGAAGACGAAGGAGGACGGCACGCCCCTCTACGAGTCGAAGGCGATGCCGGGATGCCCGCTTCAGGTGATGTGCTACGAGCGCGCGGACGACCCTGGCTTCGGCGTTTCCGGCATCGTCACGAAAGGCGAGGCTATCAAGGCGTCGTTTCCGGGCGTTGACCTCGCAAAGGAGATTCCAAACGCCGTCGAGGTGAAGGAGGAGAAGCTGGCGTATCTCTTCGACAACCTTGGCTGCTCGAAGCGCACGGCCGGCACGAAGCTGATAGACCTCGCGTTCAAGATGGGAGGCGTGTTCATGAAGGGCGGCAAGTGGAACGCGCGCGAGCTGCCGTTCACGCCGAAGTTCATGGAGAAGAAGCCCGGACTCGTTCTGCAGATGGGGGCGTTCATGACGTGGGCCTCGCAGAAGGTGATGGAATCGGGGCTGATGATCATGCCGGGGATGCCCGTTGCCGCGCCGATCTTCGACGGCGACAAGGTGGCCGGCGTGCGCCTTGCGGACCAGGGCGTGGAGAAGGACGGCACGCCCGTGGAGGGCGCGTACATGCCCGGCATGGACGTGAAGGCCGCGCTCACGGTCGTCGCCGACGGGCCGGCCGGCGCAGTTGGTCGCGCCCTCGACGCGAAGTTCGGCCTCCCCTCCGGCCACCACGCCTACGACTGGGGCATCGGCATGAAGGCCGTTGTTCAGCTGCCAGAAGGCTGCGAGCTTGAGCCCGGCACCGTGCTGCACACGATGGGCTTCCCCGAGCCCGAGATATTCGGCTTCCTCTACGTGTATCCGAACCGCACCGCCGCGCTCGGCATATTCGTCTCGCCGTGGATGGATACGCCCGTTCGCACCACCTACCGCTACCTCCAGCACTGGATGATGCATCCGTACATCTGGCGCCACCTGAAGGGCGGCAAGCTGCTCAGCTGGGGCGCGAAGTCTCTCGCGGAAAGCGGCGTCGAGGGCGAGCCTTTCCTCTGCGGCGACGGCTTCGCGAGAATAGGCGAAGGCTCGGGCACCACCGACTGCCTGGCGAACGCCGGTGTGGACGAGGCGTGGGCGAGCGGCGTGATGCTCGCAAAGGCCGTTCTGAAGCTCCTCCGGGAAGGCAAGGACTTCACTAAGGCGAACATCGAGGCCACATACGTGGCCGACCGCCGCGCCTCGGCGCTCGACAGGCGCCTTCGCCGCGCAAGCGGCGCGCGCAACGGCTTCAACAAGTCCTTCTTCTGGGGAATGGTTGGCGAGGGAATGCGCGGAATGCTTGGCCTGGCCTTGCCGTTCAAGAGCGTGCCGCCCGCCTCGCGCGTGCCGGATCTCGAGACCGCGCTGAAGGACCGCCGCGTCGACCGCGCGAAGCTGAAGGAAGGCCTCGAGGCGGCCGAAAAGGCGCGCAAGCCGCTGCATGACGCGGTGATGGACGCCTGCGGATGGCCCGAGATTCCGTATGACGGCGAGCTCCTTATGCAGCATCAGGACGCGCTTCTCGTCGGCGGCAAAGTGCAGGCGGCCCCAGGCTTTGCCGACCATGTCTCGTTCGAGGATCCTTCTCTGTGTGCATCCTGCGAGAAGCACACCTGCATCGAAGTGTGCAGCGCGCAGGCGCTGATGCCCGGCGACGAGCCTGGCACTCCGCCCAAGTTCGACCGCGAGAAGTGCGTGCACTGCGGCGGATGCATCTGGAACTGCGCGCGCCTTGTGCCTGGCACGGACCACGGCAACATCGTGTTCAAGGCCGGATCTGGCGGACTCCACTCCAACGAGAACTGACGCCCGTGATCATACTCGGCATAGACACTTCGCTCAGGTCGAGCGGATACGGCGTTCTTTCCGTCGAAGGCTCGCGGATGCGCTGCCTTGAGGCGGGGCGAATAAAAAACGCGCCAAAGCTGCCGCTTTCGCAGTGCCTGCATGCCATCAACACGCGCGTCGCCGAGCTGATCGCCGCGTATGCGCCAGATGTCCTTTCGATCGAGGGCGTGATCTACGGAAAGAACGCCGGCACCATGCTCGTTCTAGGCGAGGCGCGCGGCGCGGTGATCACGGCCGCCGCCTCGGCGGGAGTGCCCGTGTACGAATACGAGCCGCGCCGCGTGAAGATGGCTGTGTGCGGAAACGGGCTCGCGGAGAAGATCCAGGTGCAGCGCATGGTGAAGACGCTGCTCGCGCTCGAGGAGTTGCCTCAGAACGATGCGGCGGACGCTCTTGCGCTCGCGATCACCCACGCGCATTCGAATTCGCTTCTCTCCAGCCGCGAGCCGCTTTAAGCGCACTGGGACTGTCCCCGGCGAGTTCCGAAGGCCGCCACGCTCGGCATGCGCTAGTGGAGCAGGCCTTTGGCGCGGAGGGCGTCTAGGGCGTCGGAGAGGCGTTCGCGCTTGCGGCGTGTCTCGGCGGACGGGTTCTCGAAGAGAGTGGGCTCGTCGTCGTCGGGAGAGTCCTGGAAGTTCGTCACGCCGAATCCGATTAGTCGCACGGCCTTGCGCCAGGTGCGGCCTTCGGGCCATTCGCGGTCGAAGAGGGCGAGTGCGGCGCGGCGGAATGTGATGTCGTCGCGGGAGGGCTCTTCGAGCGGCGCTTGGCGGGTGATGGTGTTGAAGGATGCGTCGCGCAGCTTCAGGCGTGCGGTGCGGGCCCAGCGGTTTTCGCGGCGGAAACGGCGGCCTACGTCGGCGACGAGAGAGAGGAGGGTTTCGCGCACGGTGGCGCGGTCAGCGACGTCCTCGCCGAAGGTGTGTTCGCGAGAGACGGACTTCTCGCGGCCCTCTTCCCAGTAGACGCGGTCGTCTGAGATGCCGAAGGCCATGTCCACAAGGTCGTCCGAGACGAGCGCGTTGCCTCGTCCAAGCCGCTGCAGGTCGCCGCACGTGACGATGCCGTACGGCTTGAGCGCCTCGACGGTCTTCTTCCCCGCGCCCCAGATTACGCCGAGGGGCTTTGGGGCGAGGAAGCGCGCGATGTCGTCCGGCTCGAACGGCATGAGCGTGAAGCCGTCTGGCTTGTGCTCCTCCGAGCCGATCTTCGCGAGCAGCCTGTTGGGCGCGATGCCCACTGAGCATGTGACGCCGCATACGCGGCGGATCTCGGCGCGCAGCGCCTCGCCGAGTGAGATGGCGCGTTCGCGGAGAGTGGCGCCCGGGAAGAGGTGAAGAGAACCTGCGATGTCGAGAAACGCCTCGTCCACCGAGACGCCCTCGACGTATGGAGTGTAGTGCGAGAACGTCTCGAAGGCCTTGTCCGAGACCTTCTGGTAGGCGGACATGTGGGGCGGCGTGAAGATGGCGTGCGGACAGAGCTGGTAGGCGGTGCGCGAGGGCATGGCGGAGCGCACGCCGTATTTGCGTGCCTCGTATGAGCATGTGGATACGACGCCGCGCTCGTGGGGCCCTGCGCCGACGATGAGCGGCTTCCCGCGCCATTCGGGGTGCGAGAGAAGCTCTACGGATGCGAAGAACGCGTCCATGTCCACATGTAGTATCACTGCCATCGCCAATAAGTATATCACAATTCAGTCCGCAGGGAGTGGTTTGGCATTGCCATGCGGTGCCATTCCCCATGCGTTGGGCGCATCTGTGTTTTTCATCCATGCGTTTTTAGATTGGAAACAACCAGAACAACTGGTAAAAACAACTTTGAAAGAGGGACGCGGGCGCGGGGCCTTGCGGCTGCTTCGCAGTTCGCGCTTCGCGCTTCAAGATGCCATGCGGAATCATCGTCAACTTCTATCCGAAGTTCGCCACCATCGAGCGGTATTTCTACGATACGGACAACCGTGAGATTCTCACCTCAGACGGGAATCCGTTCCAAAGTCGGCAAATGGGCACGGGCGAGTTAGCCCGTGCGCCAAAGGCAAGTTGTTTCAGATAGTTGTTTCCAATCATCAGAAGGCTCGGCGGCGAATTGCTCAGATGCGCTCCTATGCGTTTGGGTTGCAAGAAGGGGCTTGATTTACGGGGCTGGGGCATGGTACAATCATGGCTGGAGCAGGGAACCGCAGAAAGGAGATGGCACTATGAACTTAAAGTTCTCAGAGAAGATGGTCGCTTCGGCTCTTGCCGTCGCGATTGTCTCGTTGGCTGCGAATAGCGCAACAGTGAGACCGGTCGACGACGGGAGGGCGCTCGTGAATCCGGGCATGGGCTGGACCATGCACTACTACTCAAACGTGCCGAGCAACTACGGTTCCACCATTGAGCCGGGCGACGCGATGGAGTGGTTCCCTGGCTGTTCCGTCTGCTACCTGCGCATCCCATGGGCGTATCTGGAGCCAGAGGAGGGAAGGTTCAACTGGGCTGCGCTCGACACTCCCGCCCAGCGGTGGATTGAACGCGGCGGGCAGATCGCGTTCCGCATCACATGCAGTGAAAGCTGGCTTGAATACGCCACGCCAAAGTGGGTGTTCGACGCAGGCGCGAAGGGCCTGCGGTGGAGGTGGGGAAAGGGTCCGGACGAGAAGGGAAACCTGGTTGACCCGGACTTCGTGGATCCTGTCTTCCTCGCGAAATTGGAGAATTTCCTCAAGGCGTTCGCGAGGCGCTACGATGGACGAGCCGAGGTGGCGTTCATGGACATCGGCACCTATGGCCTGTGGGGCGAGGGACACACGCTGATGTCGTCGAAAGTGCCGCAGGAGAAGATGAATGCGGACGTCAAGACGCACATAGACCTTCATGTGAAGTGCTTTCCCCGCACTCAGCTCGTCATATCGGACGACGTCTCCGGCCCGACGAACAGGAGCGGGAACTACCCGCTTCTTGACTATGCGCGCGAGAGAGGCGTTGGGTGGCGCGACGATTCGATCCTCGTGGCCAACCCGCCGAACAGCTGGTACCATGCCGACCAGGCCGAGCGCTACTGGCGCACATTGCCGGTGGTGCTGGAGCACGAGCACTATCTCGGCTCGATGGAGCGCGGTGCGTGGTCGCGGGAACTGCTAGTGAAAAGCGTGGAGGATATGCATGCGAGCTACATGTCGATCCACGGCCCCGCGTCCAGGCTTCTGAACGAAAACCGCGACGCGGTCGACCGGATCAATCGCCGTCTCGGATACCGCTTCCTGTTGCGCGAGGCCACATGGCCGGATGTGGTCCAGGCGGGGAAGGACGCACGGCCTTTCGCCGTGAAGTGGAAATGGTCAAACGCTGGCGTGGCGCCATGCTATGCGGACGCATTCCCATGCCTGACGGTGAAGGACGCGAAGGGCCGCATCATGGCCGTGCTGGCGGACGAAGCCTTCAACCTGCGCGAGCTCAAGGTCGGCGCGCCCGGTTCGGCGCCGGTTGCTGCTCATGAGTTCCAATGCATTCTCGGTCGTTGGGACGCGCCCACGTTCAGCGCCGGCGAATATGACGTGTACGTTTCGGTGGGCAAGGCCGACGGCACGCCCGTCTATGAACTGCCGCTGCCTTGCGGAGATGGCCATCGCCGCTACCGCATCGGCAAGGTTCGTTTTGTGAAGACCATGGCGAAATAGTAAACGGCATACGAGTGCGTTGTAGTGCCCTCGTATGCCGTTGATCGCATTGCCAGAACGAACCTCCGCCTGCGCGCCTCTCCCAAGTGGCTCTTCCTTTCGCAAAGAGCCACTGGGAGAACGGACGTCCTGCCCGTTGCGTTAGGTCACCACGAGGCGCGGAATCGTGAGAGTGAGCGTCTCGGACTCCATGCCGCGGAAGACCGTGTATTCGAGTGCGACGTTCTCGTACTCGCCGGCGTAGATTCCGAATTCCGGATTTCTGGTCAGAGTTACGGACGTGCCGTCCATGCCGACATTGCAAACTGTGGACTTCGTCAAGTGTGCAGAGAGAATGATGAATAGTCTTTTGTCTAAAGTGATGAAACGGGTTGTCATCGGGACATTTGCCGTTGTTGGTTCTGTCGTGTTCGCCCAGAACGTGCCTGTCGGCAAGGCGTCAGAAGCTGCCTTTAAGATTGACCTGGGAAATCTGCTGAAGATTCCTGTCGGGAACACGCTCGTCCACATCGGAATTAATCCACACGAGCCCCGTGTGAAATGCTATAATGTCCGCATGCCCATCAGAAGACATATCGCGATCCTGCTCACGGCAGTCGCCGCAGTTGCGTTCGCCGGTCCACTGACAGTGGGGCTGCCGCCCGTGGCGCATGCCGACACGGAGACGGTGGCCAATGTTCCGCTTGCCGCATCGCTTGACACTGCGGGGCGCTTCGCGTTCAGCCTCACATGCATCGCCACGCCCACGAACAACGTGGAGGTCGCATTCGGAAGAGACGCGAACGGGAACGGA
>JAFXIL010000108.1 GCA_017563185.1 Kiritimatiellia bacterium
CATCGCGGCGAACGCCGCGCCGCCGTTGAGGATGATCCAGGCGACGTTCGCGAACGTCTCTACGTTGTTGATGTTCGATGGGGCCTGCGTGTAGCCCTTCTCCGCCGGGAACGGGGGCTTCAGGCGCGGCATGCCGCGGTTGCCCTCGAGCGACTCGATGAGCGCCGTCTCCTCGCCGCACACGAACGCGCCCGCGCCCGCCTTGATGCGGATGTCGCAGGAGAAGCCGCTGCCGAGGATGTTCTCGCCTAGGAGGCCGGCCTTCTTGGCGGCCGCAAGCGCCTTTTCAAGACGCACGATCGCGAGCGGGTATTCCGCACGCACGTAGACGAACGCCTTCGTGGCGCCGATGGCGTAGGCGGCGATGAGCATGCCCTCGATGAGGGAGTGGGGGTCGCTCTCGATCACCGCGCGGTCCATGAACGCGCCCGGATCGCCTTCGTCGGCGTTGCAGATGAGATACTTCTGGCCGCCCTTTGCGTTGCGGGCGGCGTTCCACTTGAACCAGGTTGGGAAGCCGGCGCCGCCGCGTCCGGCGAGGCCAGACACCTTGATTTCCTCGATCACCTGCTCAGGCGTCATCGCGAGGACCTTGCGAATCGCCTTGTAGCCGTCAACTGCCTCATAGGCCGCGATGTCCTCGGGGTCGATGAGGCCGCAGTGGCGAAGCGCGATGCGCGTCTGCTTATCGAGGAACTCCTTGTCGTCCTCCGAAATCTCGTACTTGGCGAGCGGCGCGAGGTCGCCTGTCTTCGCCGCCTCGTAGAGCGCGGGCGCAGCCGATTCGTCCACCTTCACGAGGCGTTTCACGAGCGTGCCGCCGTCATAGACGTCGACGATCGGCTCGAGGTAGCACATGCCGATGCAGCCCGTGATGCCGATTTCGACGGCGGGCAGAGGGCTGCCCGCCCTACCGGACTCCGCTGCAACCAGTTTCTCCACGGCGGCGCGCACCTTGCGAGCGCCAGCGGCGATGCCGCAGCTTCCTTCTCCGAAAACGAGCTTCATTTCGACGCCTCCCTGATCTTGCGCACGATGTCCTTCGCCTTGGCTGGCGTGAGGGAGCCGTAGGTGTCTTCGTTGATCATCATCACGGGCGAGAGCGAGCAGCACCCGAGGCAGGCGACCGTCTTGATGGAGAAGAGGCCGTCGTCGGTCGTCTCCCCGTCGCCCACGCCCAGCTCCTCCACGAGCGCCTTCTCGATGGAGTCCGCGCCGTTCACATGGCAGGCCGTGCCCTTGCACAGGAGGATGAGGTTCTTGCCGACGGGCTTGAGGCGGAACTGCGTGTAGAACGTGGCAACGCCCAGCACCTTGGCGGGACTATTACCAGTCTTCTCGGCGATGGCGTACAGCACGTCGGTCGGCAGGTAACCGTAGATTTCCTGCGCCTTCTGCAGGATGGATATGAGCGCGTGATCGTCACCGGCAAACGCCTCAAAAACAGGCGTGAGCTTTGACAGGTCGCTTTTCGCGCAACAGTCGCACATGATGATATTCTCCTTTAATTGAAAGACATTCGACATCCGATTGACGACGTCCGGCGGATGCATTCCGCAACGGGGTCAGTCCTCCGGATGTCGAATGCCGTCTCTCGGCTCAATGCGGGCGCATTAGCCCTTGAAACGGTAAACCTCGCGCTTGTGGTACTTCGTGTGGAGAAGGTGGTGCGCCTTCTCGCCACCCTGCGCACCGGTCGCGCCAAGGTAGTCCTTGTAGAGGGCCTGCACTTCCGGGTTGAGGTGGCTCATGCGGAGCGTGCACTTCTCGTCGTCCGTGTAGAGACCGGCCGTGCGCTGCGCACGGATCTCGTCCGTCGCAAGGCAGGGCTGGCCGCCACCGCCGATGCAGCCGCCGCGGCACGCCATCACCTCGATGAAGTCGTAGCGCGGCTTGACGCCGTTCTTGCGGTCTTCGCGGATCTGGTTGATGATCTTCTCCACGTTGCCCATCTGGTGGGCGACGGCGATGTTGACCTTCGTGCCCTTGATGTCGATCGTGGCCGTCTTGACGCCCTCCATGCCGCGTACGTCCTGGAAGTCGATGCTCGGGGGCTGCGCCTCGCCGGTGATCAGGCAGTACGCCGTGCGGAGGGCAGCCTCCATCACGCCGCCCGTCACGCCGAAGATCGTGCCTGCGCCGGTGTAGGCGCCGAGCAGGTCGTCGGCCTTCTCCTCGGGAAGGTCGTTGAAGTCGATGCCGGCGGCCTTGATCATGCGCGCGAGCTCGCGCGTGGTCAGCACAACGTCTGTATCCTGCTGGCCGGTGGCGCTCATGTTCTCGTCGCGGGAGATCTCGTACTTCTTCGCCGTGCAGGGCATGATCGAGGTCACGTGGATATTCGCGTCGTCGATGCCGTTCTTCTCGGCCCAGTAGCTCTTGCAGAGCGCGGAGAGCATCTGCTGGGGCGACTTGGCGGACGAGAAGTTCTCGGTGAAGTCGGGAGCGTACTTCTCCATCCAGTCAGTCCACGCAGGGCAGCAGCTCGTGAGGAGCGGCAGATCCTTCTGCTCGGTGAAGCGCTTGATGAACTCCGTGCCTTCCTCCATGATCGTGACGTCGGCGGAGAAGTTCGTGTCGAACACCTTGTCGAA
>JAFXIL010000109.1 GCA_017563185.1 Kiritimatiellia bacterium
ATATGGATCGGCGAGACTGAACTCCGCCGCCGGCTCAAGTGGACTATCGGCCTCTCGCTTCTTCCCGACCGCGCCGTCCTGAAGGCGGAGAACGTATACATGAACCGCCAGCCGTGGATCGAGTCGATGATCTACTGGGCGAACGTGTCGGTGCATTGCGGCGACGATTACCAGATCCAGTTCCCGCCCTCGATGCACCTCGGCTTCGACCACCACAAGAACTACTGGACGAGCTACCCGATCGGTCCGCGCAAGGAGGAACTGGAGCTTCTCCCCTCGCAGCGCTCGAAGTACGCGAACGACATCTCCGGCACGATGGACCTCTCGTGGTGGAAGAACTTCACCATTGAATCGCGCTCCATCTTCGGCATGGACCCCGACAACTCCTTCATGGCCGGTTACGACCACAAGAAGAACATGGGCACGGCCCACGTCTCGAACCGCCACATCACCGTGGGCAAGAAGTTCTTCCTCTGGGGCAACTTCCCCGAGGCACACGTGTGGGATACGGTGCTCACCGACAACGACGGACCCTACCTTGAGCTGATGGTCGGCTGCTGGAGCGACAACCAGCCCGACTACTCGTGGATCGCCCCCTACGAGACGCGCAAGGTCTCGCAGTACTGGTTCCCCGTGAAGGGCATCGGCGGCGTGAAGAACGTGACCATCGACGGCGCGGTGAACGTGGATCGCGTGAAGCCCGACGAGTTGCTCGTGGGTTTCCACTCCACGCGCGTGCTGAAGGGCTGCACGGTGAGGGTGAGGCGGAATTCCGGGAATCCCGGAAAATCCGGAAAATCCGGAAATTCCGGAGTAGTCTTCACCGAAAGCGGTATCGCCATCGACCCGAATACGCCGTGGTGCAAGACCGTCAAAGTCGAGCCGGGCGTGGCCGACCAGGCATTCACCGCCGAAATCGCCGATGCGAACGGCAAGGTTTTCCTTGCGTACACGCCGGTTCCGCCGCAGGGAAAAGTTGAGCTTCCGCCGAAGGTGGAAAATCCAAAGGAGCCGAAGGAATACACGTCCGCCGAGCTTGTTTACGAGGTGGGGCTTCGCCTCGACCAGTTCCAGAACGGCATTCTCGACCCCGAGCCCTACTACAAGCGCGCGCTCGAGATCGACCCCGACTACACGAAGGCCAACCTCGCGATGGGCGTGCGGCTTGCGAAGAACGGCAGCTACGCCGAGGCGAAACCGTACCTCGAACGGGCGGTCGCGCGCGCCACGCAAAACCATACCCGCGCGCTCGACGCCGCGCCGGAATACTACCTCGCGCTCGTCGAGCGTGGACTCGGCAACCTGAAACGTGCCGAGGATCTTTTCTGGCGCTGCACGTGGCGCCTCACGCACAAGAAGGAGTCGTACGTCGAGATCGCCCGCATCGCCGCCCTGCGCGGCGACTGGGAGGAGGCGCTCGCGCGTATCGACGACGCCCTCGCCCTCGGGCAGGACGAGGCGAAGCTCTGGACGATGAAGGGAATTTTCTTGAGAAAGCTTTATGGTACGGCAACATCCGAGGCGTCCAAAAACATTCAGAGGGCTGGATATTCCGCATGGGATATTGAAGGCATACTGAACACAGCTGTCGCGTACGATCCGCTGGAATATTGGGCTGTGGTGGAGCGTGAGCTCGGTAGGGCGGCCAGCCCTCTGGCCGCCGCAAAGGCTCTTGCCGCCGCCGAGAAGAACCGCGGGCTCAAGGCGCAGCAGCTGCTGGAGTGCATCAGCGACTACTGGGGCATCGGCTGCTACGACGAGGTAATTGCGCTCTGCGACGCCGCGCTCGCCAAGGCCGCGGCGGAGAAGCCCTACCGCACCGAGGGCCCGCGCCTGCCGCTTGCGGATACCATCGCCGCCTGCGACAGCTACAAGAACGCGCTCTTCGGCTACTTCAAAGGCGCGGCGCAATTGAAGATGGCGAATGTTGCCAATGTGAAAATGTTGCCAATGACCAATTCCAATGCCCAATTGGAAATGGGCAACATTGGAACTGGCAACAATTCCATACTGGCAACATTTTCGGCTGCCGCCTCGATGCCCACCGACTATTGCTTCCCGAATCGCCTGGAAGAGAAAGAAGTGCTGAAGATCGCGGCGAGGGCCGCGCCGGAACTCGCCAACACCTGGTACTACCTTGGTTGCTGCGAGTGGAACCACGACCGCAAGGAGGCAGGGCTCGCCGACTGGAAGAAGTGTGTTGCGTTATGCGAAACCACTAACCACCAACCACTAACCACTAACCACTCTTCCTACGCGCTGGCGCTTCGGTGCATCGGTTTTGCACTTTCGCATCCTGGTACGTACTTCACGAACACGGGCGTACCATCGGGGATTCCGAGCAAGGAGGCATACGAATACTACCTCAAGTCGCTTGAGGCAGATCCAACGAACTTCCGCACGCTCGACGAGGCGGGCAAACTCGCGGAGAAGCTCAACATCCCCGCGACTAAGCGTCTTGCTCTTCTGGAAAAATACCGCTCGACGGTTTACAAGTACGACGCCTGCGTGCTGCGCCTCGCCTACACCTACAACGCCGTGGGGCGCTACGCCGAGGCGCACGAGATTCTCACCACGCGCCGCTTCCACGTGTGGGAGGGCGCGGATGGACTGCTCGCGCCGTTCGTGGAGTCGTGCATCGGCCTTGGCAAGGCGGCGATGGCGAAAGGCGACTACAAGACCGCGCTCACGTACTTCGCGGAATCGACCACGTATCCCGCGAACTTGCAGGCGGGACGCCCCGGCGACGCGGGCACGGAGCCGAAGAGCCGCTATTTCATGGCGCAGTGCAAGAAGGCGCTCGGCGACGAGGCCGGCTACAAGGCGGAGCTTGAGAACTCGCTCAAGGGCTGGATCCACGCGGGCGAGATGGACTACTGGCGCGTGAAGGCGCTGCGCGAGCTCGGACGCGGCGCGGAGTGCGCACCGCTCATCGCGGAGCTGAAGGCCGCGATCAAGGAACTTGAGACGCCCACTCCTACGGTCATAAACGCCTACGCAAAGTTCGCGGGCGATAACTCCGCTATGGAGCGCGCCGCGAAGGCGCGCGAGAAGGCTGGCGCGCTAAGAGCATTGCTTGCCGAAATCGACAATGATGCAGGCGCACGCGCCGCGTCTCCGGCGAAAGCGCCTTAGGATGGCTGCCTTGAACTTCTTCCGCACGCGTGAATGGTCCATCCAGAACCGCAAGGGAATGGGCCCCGCATGCCCTAGAAGAACAGAATCGCCTGCGGGTTCGCCTTGAGAGTGGCGAGAGCCTGGCGGGCGTTCTGGGCGATGTCGGCACGACGCCGGCAAGAAAGGCTATGACGAATAGGCAATGCCGCATGGACATTATTATAGCACTATCTCCGCCGCGCAGTGCGCCTATCGTGCTGATTGCCAGATACGCATTCGTTTTTCCGAATATTAGCCTTGACTAACAGGGGGGGGGGCTGATATACTCTAATCAAATTGACGATCAAGTCTTGCGTGTGCGGGCCTGTTGGTGGTTGATGTCCAGTCAAAGAAAGAAGGAGTGGTCATGTCGAAGAGGTTTGCAGGGAGGTCTGAAAAGACGCTGTGGGCGCTGTGCGCGGCGGCGGGCGTGTTTGCCACGGCGCTGTCGCCGTCGTATGCGGCGGACCGCACGATCGATGCGGACTACACGCTGCCCGGCGACGAGACGGTCGACGGCGTGTTGACCATTGCGGCCGGCGCAACGCTCGATCTCGCTGGGCACAAGCTCACTGTCGCGGGCCTCGCCGGCGCGGGCACGGTGACGAGTTCCGTCGCGGCAGTCTACCGCCGCCTTGAATACCTGGAGGGCGTCGGCCCGGCCTATATCAACACCGGCTATGTTCCAGTGTCTGCCACGACCGCCGACATGCGCCTGCGCTTCACCGGCAATCTGCCCGCGAGCAACGGAAGCTGGAAGACCGTATTCGGCACGCGCAAGAACGTAAGCAGCGGCGACAAGTCGACATGGTTCGGCGTATTCTTGTACAGGAAGAACGACGGCAAGGTCTATTTCTGGAGGTCGCTCAGGGGCGACCAGGACCAGGTCGTCGACGCCCTCGGCGTGGTGGAAACCGGAGTTGACTACTATCTGAAGCTTGACAAGGACGGCAGCAGCAGGATCAACGGCAGGGAGTTCGGCAGCGGACTTGCCGGCGACTGCGCCTATCCAGCCCTGCTTTTCACGATGAACCAGAACGGGGACGACTCGCCTGGGGACAGACCCGGCGGCGGCGCCGGGCAGCGCCTCTACTACTGCCGCTTCGCCGAGGACGGCACGACCGTGCGCGACTTCGTGCCGGCCAGGCGCCTCGCCGACGGCGTGCTGGGAATGTACGACCGGGCGACGGGCGAATTCAAGACGAATGCCGGAGAGGGCGAGTTCGCCGGCGGCCCGGAACGCGCCGAGCGCGCCTTCGCCACGGGCGAGCTCCATCTGGCCCCTGCGGGCGGCGCGGGCGCGTGGGACTGCGCACAGATCAAGATCGCGCCCGACGTGGCCGTGGTGGCGGACGGAGGCGCGCTCGCGGCGGACGCCGACTGGCGCGCGCTCGGCACCGTCTTCACCTCCGCCGGCGAGGCCCTCAACCTCTCCGGCCACGCGCTCAGGGTCTCCGGCATCGACGGCCAGGGCACCGTCACCGACGGCTCCGGCTACGAATATCTCGACTACATCCAGGGCTCCGGATCCCAGTACATCAACACCGGCTACACGATGGGTTCCGGCACGACGGCAGACTTCAAGGCGCAGTTCCTCGGCGCACCGTCCGGCAGCCGCTGGCACGGCGTGTTCGGCCAGCGCGCCGGCGGCTCCGACAAGGTGGGCGCCTGCGTGTTCCTCTTCACGACCAACGGCAGGACCACTTTCTGGAAGACGCTCAACGGGGACGCCAACACCAGTCTCGCCGCCGCCATGAACACCGACTATACGTTCCACATCGACAAGACGGGCACCGGCCCCTCCACGGTCACCGGCGGCTCGTTCGACAACGCAACGCTCGGCACGGCCATCGGCGGCACGTGTTCGGGCCCGGCCTACATATTCAACCTCAACCAGGGCGGCAATGTCTGGAGCGTGAACGACAGCGCTAAGATGCGCCTATACCATCTCACGTTCTCGGAAAACGGCGAACTCGTGCGCAACATGATTCCCGCGCGGCGCATCACCGACAGCGCAATCGGCCTGCTCGACACAATCGGCAACGCGTTCTACGCGAACGCTGGCAGTGGATCGTTCACGGCGGGTTCGGTGACTAACGTCGCCAGTAGTTCTACAGGCGGAGAACTGCACGTGGACGTGCCCGCAGGCGCGGAGTGCGATAACAAGGACGTCACGATCTCCGGCAGCCTGAAATTCGTCAAGGACGGCGAGGGCGCGTTTGTCGCTTCCAAGAGCAACCAGCTCTACGCCGGCGGAACGCTTGTGGCGGCGGGCGAACTGCGCGCCACGTGGTGCAACGTCGAGAACAACGTCTCCGACAGCTACTTCTACGGCGTGGCCGGCGGCGAGGTGACCGTGGCGGAGGGCGCGGTGATGAACTTCGACGGCAACGGCAACCACAACACGATGAAGTTCGTGCTGGCGGGCGGCGAGATCCGAAACGCGCGCGAGATAGGCATGGCGGGGCACGCCTGGATCAGCGACCTGCGCCTGACGGCGGATTCGAAGATTTCCGGCCACAGCTTCGGATTCGTGCATGCAGGTTCTGCGGCGATGTCGGTTGACCTCGGCGGGAACACGCTTACGATCGACGTCACCGCCAGCAAGGAGTTCTACGTGGCCAACACCACCTTCACCGGCGGCGGAAAGGTGGTCGCGAACACCGGCGGCTGGATCGACATCGGCTACTACAACAAGCCCTGCACCTTCGCGGACGGCGTGACGCTGGACGTGCGCGGCGCGGCGCTGAACGTGTTGCAGCCAACCGCCGTCTCGGGAACGTACGAGAGCGACTGCCTGCAGACCTGGGACGGCGGAAGCGGAGTCATGCAGGTCTCCGGGCGCTTCAAGCCCAATACGGCGCTCTACCACAGCACGTTGATGAAGAACGGATCCACGCTCGATCTCGGCGGACTCACAAGCGTGCTCGCTGACACCTGCTATTTCAGCGCGTCGAAGGTCCATGGCTCGCTGGCGTTCGAGCAGGATGCGACGATCACGGTTGCCCTCGGCGAGCGCACGCCGCAGCTGTACGAAAAGCTTCTCGCCTGGCCGGTGCGCCCGGAAGGCGTCACGTTCCAGTTCGACGAGGCCACGGCGGCGGGCGGCGTTCCCGTCGTCGTCGCGTCGGACGGCATCTACTACGGCGCCGATCCGGAGTCGCGCGTGGTGGACCGCGCGTGGTGGACGGGCGCGGCCGGCGACGGGAACGTTGCCAACGCCGCCAACTGGGCGTGCACCAACGCGGCGGGGCGCGTCGTAGCGGACGCGCTGCCGGGTTCGCTTGCCGACGTGCGCGTGACGGGCGACGTGGCCATGCAGATTCCGCAGGGAATCACGCTTGAGTTCCACACGCTCGATCTGGACGGCGCGAAGCTCTCGGCGGACTGCGACTGGCGCGGGCTTGGAGCGGCCAATGCGTTCAACGGCACGCTCAACCTGAACGGGAAGCGCCTCAGAGTGTCCGGTCTCGGCGGTTTCGGCACCATCACCGACGCGTCGAAGGGCTATTTGACGCTCGACTACATCCAGGGCTCCGGCTCCCAGTACATCAACACCGGCTACACCATGAATTCCGGCTCCACCGCCGACTTCAAGGCGCAGTTCCTCGGCGCGCCGGCGAACTCCAGCTGGCACGGCGTGTTCGGCCAGCGCGTCACCGTCAGCGACAAGGCGGGCGCCTGCGTGTTCCTGTACACGACCGGCGGCAGGACCACATTCTGGAGGACGCTCAACGGGGACGCCAACACCAGCCACGCCGCCGCCATGAACACCGACTACACGTTCCACATCGACAAGACGGGAGCCGCGTCCACCGTCACCGGCGGCTCGCTCGACAACGCCGTGCTCGGCACGGCGACTACGACGGCATGCAGCGGCGAAGCCTACATATTCAATCTCAACCAGGGCGGAAGCGTGTGGGCCGCTACCGCCAGCGCGAAGATGCGCTTATACCATCTCACCTTCTCGGAGAACGGCGAGCTCGTGCGCGACTTCGTGCCGGCGATGCGGCCTTCCGACGGGGCGGTAGGCCTGTACGAGAGAATCGGCGGGCAGTTCTACGGCAATGACGGCGACGGGGAGTTCATTGCCGGCAGCGTGAAGGATGACTTGGCCGGTACGGGCGAGCTGATCGTTGACGTGCCGGAGGGGCAGACGCTGACGGCGTCAACCGTCCGCATCACCGGCGGCGTGAAGCTGGTGAAGTCGGGACCGGGCACATACGTCTCGACCATCACCCAGACATACCTGGGCGGGACGCTCGTCGCCGAGGGGAAGGCGCAGCCGCACGATGCGCCGAACGACAACGACATCACCTACTGCTGCGACAGAACAAAGGCGTTCGGCCCCGGCGTGATCGACGTGGCGGAGGGCGCCGTGTTCGACTTGAGGGCGAACTATGCGTACTACGGCGTCCGTTCCGACACTGGCCTCCTCATCCGGCTTGACGGCGGCACGCTCGCGAACAGCGGCCCGCACGACATGGGAAAGACGTCGAACGGCGGCTCCGGCCTCGGCGCGCTGGCGGCGGATTCGCATCTCGACGTGACGCGTTCGCTCATGTTCCAGAGCAACCCATGCGACCTTGGCGGAAACACGCTCTTCGTCAACATCGCCTCCGGCAAGTCGTGGCATATCCGCGAGACGTCGTTTGCGAACGGACGGGTCGAGACCGGCACGACGGGCTGGCTGCACATCGTAAGCGCGACGGACGCCTCGACGGTGGACTTCAAGGTCAACAGCGCCCTCCAGATCGACGCGCAGTTCGACGTGGGCGGCTACGAGCCGGTCTGGGAGGACGCAACTACCCACAAGGGCACGGCCGCGATGAACGTGCACGGCGTGTTCAAGCCCGCAGCGCACGACTACTTCTACGGCTGCACGCTGCTGGACGGCGCGACGATCGACTTCGCAAACCGCTCCACGCCGCTTCCGATGGTCTCGGCGTTCACCGACACCGGGAAGAAGAATCTCGAATTCGCGGAGAATGCGACGATCAAGGTGAGGAAGGGCGCGAGATGCGGAAAGGTGGTCGAGTGGACGGATGAGACGAAGCCCGCCTCCTTCGACACGCTCACGTTTGTGCGCGATCCAGCCGATCAGCGCAGCTATTTGGTGCAGAAGCGCGACGACGGCATCTACATCACGTCGGGGGGAATCTCGATCATCTTGCGGTAGGCCGCCGGGCGGCAGTGGAACCTGGCCGTGTTCCCGCCACGCCTGCAGATGCGCGCGGCGGTCCGGGGGCTAGAAGAACAGAATCGTCTGCGGGTTCGCCTTGAGAGTGGCGAGAGCTTGGCGGGCGTTCTGGGCGATGTCGGCACGGCGCGACTGCGTGAGCGGCTCGAATATGCGGATGGCGTCCTCTGTGCGGCGCACGTTGGCGTAGCACGCTCCGAGGCGAAGGAAGGCGTCGTCTGAGGAGTAGAAGCGAAGCGGGGCCCTGATCGACGCTTCGAGGCAAGATATGGCCTCGTTCCAGCGGCGCTGGCGCATGGCGGTGGTGCCTAGTGCCTCGAGGGCCTGTCCCTTGCGGTCGAGGGAGTGGTCGCATGCGAACTTGGCGCAGAGGCGGCGGATTTCATCGTAGTCTCCGGAGCGGCCGCGCATCATGAGGGCGTATGAGAGCTGGGCGGCGGTGTCGTCGCGAGGGCGCAGGGCCTGGCTGCGGCGGTAGAGGTCGATGCCCTTGTCGATGTGGCTGAAGCGGGCGCATTCTTCGCTTGCCACGTGCGCGAGGGCGCGTCCGTGGTCTGGATCGCACTGGAGAGTGCGGGAGAAGGCTGTGTGGTCGTTTCGGTACGAGGCCACCACAGGGTAGGCCAGCGCGGCGGCGCAGACGACGGCGGCCGCGCCTGCGGCCCATGCTATGCGCGGGCGCCTAGGGCGCAGCATCAGGACGGCGATTGCGGCAGCCATCATGGGGATGTACAGGAAACGGTCGGCGCGTGCGTGTTCGCCGAAGCTGCCGAATATGCCGAGCGTGGGGGCGAGCGGGGCAATGAAGAACAGGGCGAGCGCGCACAGACGCACGGTGCGCGCTCGGTCGCGCGGTCGGGCGAGGATGCATGCGGCGAACAGCGCGGCCGCCGCGGCTAACGAGCAAAGGCCCAAAGTGCCGTTAAGTGGAAACTGTCCTGGCACGGCACGGTAGTCGAGGTGTATGCCGACGGGCACGACGAGCTGGAAGAGCGAGAGCCCCACGGCGACGGCGGCGTTCAGGAGGCGCCATGGAAGGGATGCGCTGAAGAGCGGGCGCACGTCGTAGCCCTCGGCGTGGGTCTGCGAATATACGGCGAGCGCTCCTGTGGCGGCCGCGAGTACGAGGCAGGGAAGATACGGCAGAAGTGTGCGCATCCAGCCGGGCGCGGAGGGACGCGATGAGTTTGGCGTGGACGCTGTGGGCGCATCGCCGCGCACGAAGGCGTCCAGGGCCATCGCGAGGAACGGGAAGCACATCGCAGTTGGCTTGCTCATACACGCGAGCGCGCAGCAGAGCGTGGCGGCGAAGCGCCCGGCATGCCCGCCGCGCAGCCAGGCGAGGAGGCCAGCGAGCGTGAAGAGGCCGCAGAGAAGGTCTTTGCGCCCGGCGATCCAGGCAACGGCTTCGGCGCGCTGTGGATGGAGGGCCCAGAAGAGGACGGCGATGGCGCACATGGCCACGGGCGGAGCGTTCGCGCCCGTGCGGCGCGACAGCGCAAGCAGCAGAAGGAGGAGCAGCATGGCGTTTGCCGAGTGGATTGCCACGTTGACGAGATGGTGCGCGCCCATTCCGGGGCCGAAGAGGGATATGTCGGCCATATAGGAGATGTAGGTCGCCGGCATCCAGACGGCCGCGTGACGAACGTTCGTGAACGCCTGGGCGACGTTCGCGGCGGAGAGGCCGTCCTTTACGAACGTGCAACGGAAGGTGTAGTCGTGGTCGTCGAAGCGGAGGAACTCGAAATCGCCCGTCTGGTCGTACAGGGTCCAGACGGCCATCAGGATTGCGAATGCGGCGAATGTAAGGCTTTTCTTCATCGTTCTGTGGAAATTTCCTATTGGCCCCTCGTCATTGTTCCCTCGTCTAGATTATCCCACTGAGGTTGGACATGATGCGCTCGGCCACTTCTGGGCGGTTCATCGTGTAGACGTGCACGGCGTTCACGCCGTTGGCGAAGAGATCGACGATCTGCTCGGCGGCGTACACGACGCCGGCGGAGAGCATTGACTCGGGATCGTCTCCGAAACGGTCCACGATCGCCTTGAACCTGCTGGGCAGATACGTTCCCGAGAGCTGGCAGATGCGCTTGATCTGGCGGCCGTTGGTGACCGGCATGATGCCGGCGATGACTGGAACGACGACGCCGGCGTCGCGGAGCTTCGAGAGATAGCGGTAGAAGACGTTGTTGTCGAAGAACATCTGCGTGGTGAGGAAGTCCAGGCCTGCCTCCACCTTCTCCTTCAGGTGGGCGATGTCGTCCGCAAGGTGCGCGCATTCCGGATGGCATTCGGGATAGCAGGCGCCGCCCAGGCAGAATGTGGAGGGGCGCAGCGCGCGCACGAGATCGACCGCGTGGGCGAACGCCTGGGCGGCGGGGACTTCGGCGTTGGCCGGGGCGTCGCCGCGAAGGCAGAGTATGTTCTCTATTCCGCGCGAGCGGAGGTCGGCGATTTCGTCTGCGATGCGCTCGCGGCTTGACGTGAGGCAGGTGAGGTGGGCGAGCGCGGGCGTGCCGCAGGCCTGCACGAACGACGCGATCTCGGAGGTGTTGGCCTGCGCGTTGCCGGAGGCGCCGTAGGTGACGGATATGAACGAGGGGCCGAGGTGCGCGAGGCGGGCCACGGCCTCCTTCACGGGTTCGAACGGGGCGTCCTTCTTCGGGGGGAACACCTCGAAGGAGACTGAAGGGACTCCCTTTGCGAGCAGGTCTTTTATCTTCATGGCGTTTTCCGTGCGCTTGATTTTGTCACGATGCGGCGATGCGGGAGGCGAGAATGGCCTCGACGCGCGCGGCGTCCTCGGGGGTGTCAACGCCGATGCCTTCGTCCTCGGTGCGGATGCAGGCGATCTTCGCGCCCATCCAGAGGGCGCGGAGCTGTTCGAGCTTCTCGGTGAGCTCGAGGGCGCAGGGGGGCTCGGAGACGTAGCGCACGAGGAAGTCGCCGCGGTATGCGTAGATGCCGAGGTGGCGCACGTAGAGTCCGCTTGAGAGGTCCTCCGCCTCGTCGCGCCGCGCGGGGATGGTGGCGCGCGAGAAATAGAGCGCGCCGTCGTCGCGGTCGAGGGCCACCTTCACCACGGTTTTTGCGCGGAGGTCGCGCTCATTTCGGATTGGAGTGACGGCGGTGGCCATGTGCCAGCGGTTGCCGGGCTCGCGGAGGCGGGTGACAAGGGCGTCGATCAGGGCTGGATCGATGAGCGGCTCGTCGCCCTGGATGTTCACGAGAACGTCGTCTGGAGAGATGCCGCCAAGTGCTGTGCGCGCGGCGCATGCGATGCGGTCCGTGCCACTCGGGAGTTCGCTGGGGGTCATGACGGCGCGCACGCCGAAGGGCTCCACCGCGGCGGCGATGCGCTCGTCGTCCGTTGCCACCACCACCTCGTCGAGCGACTTCGCGCGCCGGGCGGCCTCCACCACCCATGCGACGAGGGGCTTTCCGCACAGCGGAACGAGCGGTTTGCCCGGGAAGCGGCTCGAGCCGTACCGGGAAGGAATTATGCCGAGAGTTTTCATGGCGATAATTGTACCATACGCCGCCGCCCGCCGCAAGTGTCGCGCTCGCCCCGTTGGCATGTCTTTCGGCATTTGGACGCAACGAGCGCTACCCGCTGCTGACGTCCCAGACCGAGATTACGTCCGCGCCGCATGTGGCAACGGAGCTGCCGCGAGGCTGGAAGGTGATGGTTCGCGGCGGCAACACGCTCAGCCTGATGTACTCCGGCGGCACTCTCCTCTACATGCGCTAGGGCGAAGTGCAGGTGTGGGCGGACCAGACGTCTGCCCGCACCGCCATCACGTCCGGCCCACAACCGAAAAACCCGTGTCGCCATAACTTTTCCCACACGGAACGCACAGGATATGATAGAATATTCGGGACATGAACAAGAAGATAAAAGTCAAAGTCGTTGGCGCCACTGGTTACGGCGGCCTTGGAATCATTGATCTGCTTCTGCGTCACCCGTACGCGGAGATTGGCGCGCTCGTGGCCCGCGAGGACGCTGGACGCAGAATATCCGACGTGTACCCTCATCTCGCCGGCTACTGCGACATGCCGATTCTCGCCGCGGACGACCCCGCCGCCCAGGGCGCGTTCGACGTGGTGTTCTTCTCCACGCCCGACCGCGTTGGCATGGCCGACGCCAAGCGCGAGCTCGCCCTCGGCGCAAAGGTGATCGACTATTCCGGCGACTTCCGCTTCACCACGCTCGCCGCATACCAGGACTATGCGACGCGCCTCGGCAGGGATCCGAACCACCTCTCGCCCGAGCTTCTCGGCACGAACGTGTACGGCCTTCCCGAACTGCACCGCGCCGAGATCGCGCGCGCCAACCTCGTGGGCAACCCAGGCTGCTTCGCGACTAGCTGCATCCTCGGCCTGTCGCCCGCCGCGAAGGCGCACCTCGTGAAGCCGCAGTCCATAGTGTGCGACTGCAAGAGCGGCGTCTCCGGCGCTGGCAAGAAGGCGAAGCCGCAGTTCCACTACCCTGAGCGCTGCGAGCAGATAAACGCCTACAGGCTTAGCGGGCACCAGCACGTGTGCGAGGTGGAGAGGGAACTCTCGCTGCAGGGCGGCGAGGACGTGAAGATCATATTCACCGCGCAGGTGCTTCCCATCTCGCGCGGCATCCTCTCCACGCTCTACGGAGACCTCGCGCGCGACGTGACCGAGCAGGAGGTGCTTGACATATACCGCGAATTCTACGCCGGAAGCGCCTTCGTGCGCGTGCTGCCCTCGACCGCCGCCACTGGCACTATGAGCGTGCGCGGCACCAACCGCTGCGAGATCGTGGTGTCGGTGGACCAGCGCGTGCGCAAGCTGCGCATCGTCTCGATAATCGACAATCTCGTCAAGGGCCAGGCGGGGCAGGCCCTCCAGAACATGAACGTGATGTTCGGCTTCCCCGAGACGGCCGGGCTAGACAAGCCGGGGATGTATCCATGAGCGCAGCGAAGAAGAACGCGCGGCCAGATAGCCAGTTCCTCAAGAAGGCGAGCGGACCTAAGCCGCCGAACCGCGCGGCGATGAAGGGGCAGCAGCGCGGCGGCCTCGGCCATGTCGGTCGCGGCCTTGGAGGAGGGCTTGATACGCTCATCACGCCAACCGCGCCGGTCGCGCCGCCCGTGGCCACGCCGCATTTCACGCAGACCGCCTCGGCCTCTGAGATCTCCGAGGCGGAGCGCGTGTTGCAGGTGCCGCCGCAGGACATTGAGCGCTGCCCGTTCCAGCCGCGCACCGAGTTCGGCCGCGAACAGCTGGACGACCTTGTGGAGTCCATCCGCGAGAACGGCGTCATACAGCCGCTCACCTGCCGCCGCCGCGCCGACGGCAAGCTAGAGCTCATCTGCGGCGAACGCCGCCAGCGCGCCGCGATAGAGGCTGGCCTCAAGCTCGTTCCCGTGGTGCTGAAGGACGTTGACGACGCGGGCGCTGCGGTGCTCGCCATCACCGAGAACCTGATGCGCGACGACCTCAACCCCATAGAGGAGGCCGAGGGCTACCAGGCGCTTAGGACGCGCTTCAACCTCACTTACGACGAGGTGGCACGCCGCGTTGGCAAGAAGAACCGCTCGTCTGTCGCGAATCTCGTGGGGCTTCTCGACCTTCCGCCAGAGGTGCGCGACTACGTGCGCCGCGGCGCGATCACGCTCGGCCATGCCAAGGTGCTGCAGGGCGTGCTGTCAAAGTACGGCAACGCCGCCGAAGTGCGCGAGCTCGCCGATGCATGCGTGACATTCGCCGATCCCCGCACTGGCAATCCAGTTCCCGGCATAACCGTGCGCGAGCTCGAGCGCCGCGTCGCAAGGCTGCACGCGCCGGCCGTCGAGCGCCGCGCCGGCATTCCCGACATTCCCGAGGCCTACTGCCGCCAGCTCAACGAGGAGATACACAAGCACCTCGGATGCGCCGTGCGCCTCACGAGCGGCATGACGCACGCGAACGGAAAGCATGTGAAGGGCGTCCTTGAGATCGACTTCCTCGACAACACCGACCTTGACCGCATTCTCGCCCTGCTCGGCGTGAAGATGGACTAGCCCAGCCGTGGAACGTTCCTGTACATCGTCGAATTTCCTCAGCGCCGTGCTTTTCGGCTTGGCGACAATTCTCTCCGCCGCCGCGCTGGCCGCGGGTCCGGTGGAGTTCACTGCTGCGGACGCGCAGACCGCCTACGCCGAGGCAGTCGGTCTCGTGACGAACTGCACTCCGCGCGACGCCGGCACGCCCGGCGGCCGCCGTGCGGCTGAGTGGATATGCGCCGCTGCGCGCAAGGCAGGAGCGAATGCGCAACTAGACTCCTTTGTGGCTCTCAGCCGGTCCTCGCTCGTTTCTTTCGTGAACGTAATCGCCGAGTTTCCCGGCGCCGAACCTTCCGCCCCCTGGATAGTGCTGATTTCGCATTTCGATACTGTGCCGGGAATCGGAAATGGTTTCCAGGGCGCGAATGACGGCGCATCCACCACTGGACTTCTGCTCGCGTTTGCGCGTTCGCTCTCCCGTGCCCCGCGGCTGAAGGAGAACGTGATGCTGGTTTGGACTGACGCCGAGGAGTGCCGTATATCCTACGGTAGGCACGACGGTTTCCAGGGATCGCGCCACGTCGTCGAGCAGTTCGCCGTCAAGCGGCGCGCCGTCAAGGCCGCGATTTGCCTCGACATGCTGGGCGACCGCAACTGCACATCACCGTGCCGGGAAATGGCACTCCGGCGCTCAGGGCGTACGCTGCGAAGGCGGCCGCGAAGGCCGGCTTGCCGCAGATGCTGTCGTTGCAGGACGCGATGGTGGTTGGCGACGACCATAGTCCGTTTCTGGAGGCCGGCTGCCCGGCCATCTGCCTCATCGACTTCGACTACGGCACTCTTCCGGGATTGAACAACTACTGGCATACGCCGCTGGACACGATCGACAAGATTTCCGCCAACAGCCTGTACGCCGCGGGGCGCATCACGGCGGAGCTCGTGAACCTTCTTGTGCATCCCGCGGCGCCGAAGGGACCGTGAAGGCGCATGGCCATGCGGGCGATCGACAGAGTGTCCGTGCTGATCACGGCATACAGGAACGCCGAGCTCGTGAGGCAGTGCGTTGATTCGCTGTTGCGCGCTTTTGGTGGCGAGCTGCCCGAGACGGTGATCGTGGACGATGCCGCGGGCGATGAGGCGACTCGCGTCCTCGCGGAGAGCTATGCCAAATACGGCGTGAAGTTCGCCGTCATGCCGAAGAACGGCGGTTTCGCCGGCGCGAACAACTTCGGCTATCCTCTGTGCACGAAGGAGTTTGTGACGCTTGTCAACTCCGACATCGTCTTCCACGAGAATCCATTTCCCGCGCTAGTCGAGTTCATGGACGCGCATCCAAAGGCCGGAATCGCTCAGGGCACGCTGCTCATCAAGAACGGCGAGCCAGGCGTGGACGGCCTTCTGAACGGCTGCGGTGCGTTTCTCACGCCGATCGGCACCACGATCACGCCCGGCTGGTTCAAGAAGGCCGACGACCCGATCGCGAAGAAGCCGGGACTCTGCTTCGCCGCGTACGGCGCTATGTTCATGATCCGTCGCGGCGTGGTGGATTCCACGGGCGGACGCCTCTTCTACGACTTCTTCCACACATACTACGAGGAGGTCGACTTCTGCCATCGGGCATGGCTTGCCGGATGGGAGGTGTGGTACGTCCCCACTCCGCTCATCGACCATGCGCATGGCGCGACGATGAGCAGGTTCTATACGCGCGAGGACATACTGAGAAAGTTCTACCGCAACATCCGCTTTTCGTTCCGCACCTGCTTCGGCGCGCGCGGACGCTGGACGGTTGTGCCGGTCTTCGAGCTTGCGTGCTTCGCGCAGTCTGTGCTGCAGCTCGTCAGGGGGAAGGGCGTCGCCTGGCGGGCGCACCGCTGGGCGAAGCGCGAGCTGCGCGCAATGAAGAAGGAGATCGCCGAGGCGCGCGCCGTGGTGCAGAGGGGCCGCACGATGTCTGATTCCGGGCTCTTCAGGAAGGTGATGATTCATCTCTCGCTGCGCGACCTTGTGGCGATGGCGCGCGGAAATCTTTGAAATGGAGGCAACGATGGAGAATGTGCTTGTCACCGGCGGCGCCGGGTTCATTGGTTCGCATGTGGCGGGATGGCTCGTTAAGAGCGGGCGCCGCGTGGTGGTGCTTGACGATCTTTCCGGCGGGTTCGTGGAGAACGTTCCCGCGGGCGCGGAGTTCGTGAAGGGCAGCGTGCAGGACGCCGAGTTCGTCAACGCGCTTTTCGAGAAGGAGCGCTTCGACTACGTGTTCCATCTCGCAGCGTACGCGGCCGAGGGGCTTTCCCACTTCATCAAGAACTTCAACTACCGGAACAACCTCGTGGGAAGTGTGAACCTCGTGAACGCGGCGGTGAACACGGGAAGCGTGAAGTGCTTCGTGTTCACGAGCTCGATCGCGGTGTACGGACGCAACCAGACGCCCATGACGGAGGACCTCGTGCCGATGCCCGAGGATCCGTACGGAATCTCCAAGTACGCGGTGGAGCTGGACCTGAGGGAGACACGCGAGATGTTCGGAATGAACTACGTGGTGTTCCGTCCGCACAACGTTTACGGCGAGCGCCAGAACATCGGCGATCCGTACCGCAACGTGATAGGCATCTTCATGCGCCAGATACTCACGGGGCGGCCGCTCACGATCTTCGGCGACGGCGAGCAGGTGAGGGCGTTCAGCTACATCGACGACGTGGCGCCCGTGATCGCGGCTTCGATTGACCGTCCCGCCACGTGGAACCAGGTGTACAACATCGGTGCGGACCGTCCATGGACGGTGAACGAGCTCGCGCGTACGGTGTGCGATGCGATGGGCGCGCCTGACAGCGCCATACGCCATCTCGACGCGCGCAACGAGGTTGTGACGGCGTATTCGAGCCACGAGAAGGTGAAGCGCGACTTCGGCGATCTGATGCGCAACGTGCCGCTCTCCGAGGGCGTGGCGAAGATGGCGGCGTGGGCGAAGACGATCGCCGACGTGCCGCAGCCGAAGCGCTTCGGCCACATCGAGGTGCTGAAGAACCTGCCGCCCAGCTGGGCAAAGCTCGCATGAAGCCCGTGGTCTCCGTAGTGATTCCCACGTTCAACCGCGCGCAGATGGTGTGCGACTGCGTGGCGAGCGTTCTCGCGGCGGAAGGTCCAGAGCGGGAGGTAGTCGTGGTGGACGACTGTTCGCCGGACGGCACCGCCGCCAGTCTTCACGAGCGTTTCGGCGGCGATGCGCGTGTGAGGAGCGTGCGCAACGACGTCAACTCTTTCCAGGCCGTGTCTCGCAACAGGGGCGCCGCGTGCGCGAAGGGCGAGTGGCTGCTTTTTCTTGACGACGACAACATTCTGGATCCGCGCGCGCTAGTGGAGCTTCTCGCTTGCTTCGAGCGCCATCCAGATGCGGGGCTTGTGGCGCCGTTGTCGGTACACCGGCGACCAGGCAAGGAGAATCTTGTGTGGACGCTTGGAAGCGATTTCAGCCGGTGGACGTCGCGTCCGCGCGATGTAGGCGCGAACCTTCCTCTCGAACGTCTGCCGTCCGAGCCCGCCGACCGGCCGACTACCTATTCGCCGAATGCATTCATGGTGCCGCGCGCCATCTACGAGCGGCTGGGCGGCATGGATGAGCGGTACGTGCAGATATTCGAAGAGAGCGACTTCGGCTGGCGCGTGGTGGAGAGCGGGCGCTCTGCATGGATTGCCACCCGCGCGCGCACCTGGCATCTCGGCTTTCTGGAGTCTGGCTGCGTTAGCGAGCTGCGCGCGCTCGGCATTGAGAAGCCGTGCCGCACCTACTGCTTCGCGCGCAACCGCCTGCGCTTCGCGAGAAGGCACTTCAGCTTTCTGCAGGCGCTTTCGGTCGCGCTTGTTTTCGCGCCGCTTTCGGTGATTTACTACGGATGGGCGGCGCTGAAAAACAGACGCCCCGCGATCGCCCTGGCCTATCTGCGCGGCACGCTCGCAGGAATCTTTGCCACGCCGGCCTCATCGCATGAAAATCACTGATCCTTCGGAGATCGGCGTGAGATTGAAGTTGTCGATCGTCACCTGGTTCAAACGCATCTTCAAGTCTCCTTTGAGTTGGTTCGGAAAATCGTTTTCGCGGCGGCTGCGGCCCATGCCACTTGGCACGAAAAGCCGTACAATCGCTGAAACATTCAGAAGTTTTCTGAAGACAGTATAGCTCCGATGGCGTTCAAATTATAGTTGACGGGATGGGGAGGGAATTTGATATAATTGTCCATGATGACGGAAGTTGTGCAAATTGCTAGAAGGGGAAACCAATCATGAAGACAACGAAGACAGCAATGCGCGGGGCGATGATCGCCCTTGCAATGTTTACGGCGGCGAGTGCAGCCGATGCTGCGGAACTCACGCACCGTTGGAGTTTCAACGGCGACTACGCCGACTCGGTGGGCGGCTCGACCGCGACGGAGATCGGCTCGGCGGTGCGCATCAACGGCGGGCAGGTGGAGCTGCGCGGCAGCGGCAACGGCGCCGGCTCGCTGAACATGGGCAGCAATCTGCTCGACGCGTCCGAGGCGACCGTGGAGATATGGGCGACGCAGCGCAGCGTGAAGAACTGGGCCCGCGTGTTCGACTACGGTCCCGGCACCGACAACTACTTCACCCTCGCCTGGAGCAGCGGCACGACCTTTACAGTGGACCGCGCGGCTGCAATGGTGGATAGCACCGAGACAGTGGCCGACGGCACGATGTCACCGTACGAATTTGGAGTGAAGTACCACATCGCGGCGACGTTCCAGGTAGGCGGGGACGGCAAGACGACGGTGCGATTCACGCGGCGCAACGCGAAGACGGGCGCGCTGGAAAAGACCGGCACGATGAAAATAGAAGGCTCGTTCGCCGGCATGGCCAATCCCGTCCTCTACATCGGCCATTCGCAGTACTCGGGCGACTGGGACGCCTATGCCGACTACGACGAGGTGCGCGTGTGGAAGGGCATCCTCACCGACGAGCAGCTCGCGGCAAACGCCGTGCGCGGGCCGGATGACGCCACCCCCGGCAGCACGGAGCTGCCCGCGTCCCCGACCGGCCCCGCGTTCGCCACATGGATAGGCGGCACACCCTCCACCGCCGCCGACCTCGAGAACGCCGCCAACTGGAGCTGCACCGACGCGGACGGCAACGCCGTCGCGGGCGCGGCGCCCGGCCCGGCGACGACCGTGGTGATACCGGCCGGCGAAACCACGTTCACGATTCCCGCGGGAGTGACGCCGGCATGGGCCGGAATCAGATTCGGCCCCGCGCTAGCCGCTACGCAGTGGGGCGTGATCACCTATGGCGTGGATCGCGGCGCCATGCCCGCCGACTTCTCCACGGACTGGGTGCATCTGCCGATCGCATCGTATTCCGCAAAGGGCTTCGTGACCGACCTGAGCACGCTTCTCGGCACACACGCGATCACGAAAAGCCAGTTCCGCGTCGATGGCTGGTTCTTCGTGGACGCGAGCAAGGCCGGATTCTGGGCGTTGAAAGCGGGGTTGGACGACTATCTGGCTCTGCTTGTGGACGGCTGCATCGGTGTGATGACGCACACCTACAAGACAGAATACACCTCCAACTGGTACCTGACTGCGGGCTGGCACCGCTACACGGTCATCTGCGGCGACACTTTTGGCGGGAACAGCTCCGACTTGAACAGGCTCACATTCACCGCGCCGGACGGCAGCGCCGGCGCATTCCACACGCTCACGTTCTCCGGCGAGCAGCCGGTGACGGTGAAGCTGAATGCGGACTGCAATCTGGCGGCGCTTGGCACGGTTCTGCTCTCGAACGGCGTGACGCTGGACCTTAACGGCCACAACCTGATCGTCGAAGACATCAATTCGGATTTCGTGGGGACGAAGGTCGTCAACACGTCCGGCGCCGAATCGACCTTGTTCTGCGTGAACGATCCGTCACTCTCCGCCGGACTGCCGAATCTGGTCCTCGAGAATGTCCAGGCGGTCCGGGCGAACTCCTACATCTGGTCCGGAGCCGCAGGGGACTGCAAGTTCTCCACGCTCGGGAACTGGCAGCTTGTAAACGGCGCCGTCCCCGAAGAGCTTCCGGTAGCCGGCACGTCGCTCCTCTTCACCGGAGCCGGCGGCGCGATAACAAACGACCTGGAGAATCTTGGCGGCGACGCCATCACGTTTGCCGCCGGCGCGGGCGCGTTCACGATAGAAGGCAACGCGTTCAGGAACGTCCCCATCGTGGCAAACAAGTCGGGCAGCGTCCAGACCATGGCCGGCGAGGTGTTCTTCGCCGATACCTACAAGGTGAGCCTTGTCACAGAGTCCGTCAACTTCGCGGGCGGCGCCACGGCCACGTTCCCGGACGAGTCTATGCGCAGCCAGGCTCTTTGCCGCAGGCTCGTGGGCAAATTCAACTTCACGGGCGACTGGGTGGTTCCGTCGGCAGGCAGCGAACTCCCCTGGATCGTGGCGGAAGGATCGGAGGTGCGCGGAGGGCTGCTGACGGGCACCCAGAACAGCCACCGCTCGATTCTGCGGATCGACGAGGGCGGCAGCGCCTACTTCAGCACGATCACCAACGGGTGGGACCGCGGCGACGTTGACATCGACGGCTATCTCGAGCTGAGCAACGAGTTCATCGTGCGGACCTGTCCGGATCCAAGCAACAACTGGTCGCGCTTCGGGCGCGAGGGGAACAAAGGCACCGTGAAGGCGCGCCGCATCGCGAAGACCGAGCACGCCTGGGCGCAGTCGTTCATTCCCAATCTGATCGTGGGCGAAGGCGGCATCGGCAGCGTGATGCAGGACTATTCGTGGCGCTTCTACACCAACACAACGATCACGGCGTATGCCGACTTCGAGTGCCTGGGCGTGTACAACGAGAGCAATCCGCACGACTGGGGCATGACAGTGCAGCCGGAATTCACCCTGACGTTCAACGTGCCGGAGGGAATCACAGTCGCATGCGGCGTTGGCGTTTCAGGCGACGGCGCGGTGCGCAAGATCGGCGCCGGCACGCTGGCGATGGGCAACAGCTTCGACGGCGTGGAGGGCTTCACCAAGACGTACGCCGGCGGAACCGCAGTGGACGAGGGCGTGTTCAAGGTGGACGCCGCGAACAGCGTGGGCTCGGGCTCCGTGACTCTGAGCTCCGGCGCAACGCTGGCGATCAGGCGCGGCGTGACGCTGGACAAGCTGGCCGCGCCGACCTCCGGGGTCGCCATGCTCAGGCCATGCGGCGATTTCCAGGACATTGTCGACGGCATGCAGATCAAGCTTGCCACGCTGGAATCCGGATCCGTGGGCAATCTCGCGCTCGACACGTCCGGCATGAACATGCGCAGAGGCTTCCGCCCGTCGCTAAAGATCATCGACGGCGCCGTTTACCTCCACTTCCGGAAGAACGGAGTCACTATCTACATCAGATAGACGATTCCTGAAAGTCTCCGCGCCGCCGAATTGGCTGGAATCGGGCACAGGTATTTGGTAAACTAGTCGCGTGGCGGAAAAGGAGACAAAATGATTGCATCGATGCAGCGCGCGACGCGTTTTGTGTTCGGAGTGGCGCTTGTGCTGGCGTTTTCACTGGCGCTTGTGTTCATAGGATGGTTCTTCGCGCGTCAGGGCGACGCGGGCGGCGCGGTGCGCGCCGACGTGGCGGAGCTGCGCGCCGACGTTGCCGCCGCCACGCAGCAGTTGGAGGCGCGCCTGGACGCGCGCCTTGACCGCATCGAGGGCAAGATCGACGCGCTTCTGCGCATCGCCACTCGCCCGTCGCCAGATTTTCAGCCCGTCCCTGACGCGGCCAATGAAATGAAACAGGGAGGAACCAGATGAATATCAGCAAACGTGACTTTATCAAACTCTCAGGCTGCGCGGCTGCCAGCTGCGGCAGCGTGCTGGCCGCCACGGAGGCGCCGAAGGTGCGCATCGCGGCGATCGGCACGGGCGGGCGCGGCCACACCGACCTGCACAGTTTCCTGCGTTCGGGCCTCTGCGAGATTTCATGCGCGGCCGATGTCTATGCTCCCAACCTCGAATGGGTGCGCAAGGAGCAGCCGCAGGCGAAGATCTACGCCGACTACCGGAAGATGCTCGCCGAGTGCGCTGGGCAGTACGACGCCGTCTCCATCATGACGCCCGACCATTCGCACGCCGTCGCGTTCTTCGAGGCGAGCAAGTACAACGTGCCCGTATATTGCGCGAAGCCGCTCGCCCACACGATCGACGAGACGCTCGCGATGATGCGCGTTGCGCGCGAGAAGAAGATCATCACCCAGGTGAGCCACCATGGCAATTCGGAGCCTGGCACGCCGCTTCTGCGCGAGTGGATGGAGAGCGGAATCTTCGGCCAGGCCCTTGAGGCGCACGTCTACTGCTGCAGCGCGAGCCCTTCTTACTACCTGGAGCCGCCGGAATGGGCGAACCAGCCGGCCGAGCCGCCGAAGGGACTCGACTGGGAGCTCTGGCAGGGCCCTGTGAAGCGCCGTCCCTACATCAGAGGGCTCGTGCCGCACGGCCGCTGGCGCTCGTGGGCGATGTACGGCGAGGGCTGCCTCGGCGACTGGAGCTGCCACCTGATCGGACCAGTCGCCACCGCGCTCGACCTAGACATGCCCACGGCGGTGACGATGGACGACGCGCGCGGCTTCGACCCCCGGAAGACGCCGCTTTCGTTCCCACATGCGGCGCACTACAAGTTCGAGTTCCCCGCGAAGGGAAGCCGCGCGGCGTTCACGCTCCACTGGTACGAGTGCATGCGCCCCGCGCCGCGTCCCGCGGCGTACGAGCCGGAGCTGCCTTTCGACACCGTGAAGTCGCGCTGGGCCGGCGGCTATCTCGTGTGCGAGAAGGAGACGATGATGTTCGGGCAGACGGGCGCCGCCGGTCTGCGCGTGATTCCCCATTCGCACATGAAGGCAGTCAAGCCGCATCTGCCGCCGAAGAAATACCCGCGCTACAGGGACCACTGGGCCGAGTTCCTCCAGGCCGTCCAGCAGAAGCGCCCCGCGAACACGCCGTTCGAGATGGGCGGCAAGTTCACGATCATGGGCTTCATGGGCATGATCGCCACGCGCTTCCCCGGCCGCCGCCTCACGTTCGACCCGGTGACCATGCGCTGCACGAACATCCCCGAGGCGAACGCGCTCATGCGCCCCGACTGGACCGACGCCGCGCGCGCCGAGTATGGACGCTTCCTGTGACGGGCGTACCGTGCCGCCCCCCGTCAATTCAATGAGAGGTCTTGAAGGAAGGTCCATTGCAGTGAAGAGGATAATTGCGGCAATCGTTGCCGGAATCGCACTGGCGACGGATGTGAATGTGTGCGCAGGCGCGGAGGTTCAGCATGCCGGCGGGGCAAGACCCGTCGGCATGGAACAACGTTTCTATCATTGTTCCGACGGTTTCGTAGACCGGATATGCGAAGCGGCGGAGGCCATCGGCGAAGCTTCACGCGATTTCCATGCTTGCTTCAAAGCCGTCTTGGGTCTTTTCGACGTCGAATGGCCAGATGGTTCGTTATCCGTGAATGTCAAGGCGCTAGGCGGCGTTCGCGTTCTCAACACGCCGCAGAACCACGCGAAGATCGAAGCTGCGCTCAACGTGCTGGACACGAAACCGTACATGGTTGAACTGGACTGCCGTTTCGTGGAAGCTGGGCGTGAAGCACTGGCCGCAGCGGGCTACTTCGCCACGAACCGCATCGACGGCGCGACGTTGCTTTCCCGCCTGATGGCGCGCAAAGACGTGAAGGTGCTCGCCTCACCGCGCATGATCGGACGCAATGGAGACGAGATAATTTCAAAGCATGTGAAAAGGATTCGTTATCCGCAAGACTATGGTATGGTTATTGACGCGGGAATGTCGAACGCAGTCCTGAGGACGAGTGCAGTGGCGGTGGAACCCCAGAACTTTGAGGAGAGGGAAGTCGGCGTGACAGTCGTGGCGACGCCTACAATGCTCGAAGACGGTAACGTGGACGGTAACGTGCGCGTCCATCTCGAGGCAAAGCTCGTCGACGAACCGGAATGGAAGGACTTCGGCGTCAAGGCCGCATGGGAAGGAGCCGCAAGCTACGACCTCGTAATGGAACAGCCGATGTTCCCGGAGCGGTTGTCGTTGGATGCGTATTTGTCCTTGAATCTAGGGGAAACCGTCGTTGTCGGTGGAGTCACGGACTCGCGGGAAAAGAACGAAGGACGGTTCGTGTTCCTTTTCGTGACTGCGCGCGTGACGAATGGCGAAGGCACGGACATGACGCCGAAGACGAGACAATTGCGTTCATGCGCGAAGGATGGCATGGAGGTGCGTGCGTATGACTTCGTTATTTTCTCAGGATGTTTATTGGGTGCCGACGAACATGCCAAACAGAAGACGCCGGAGGAGATTGTCAAAGATGCCGCAAAGCGAACTAGAGAGTGGAAGGAGTTCTGGACACATGTGATCGGAGTTGAATGGCCGTCTGGATCAGACATTCGCTACATGGGTTCCTTTGGTCTGCTTTGGGTGAAGACCACGCCTTTGAATTTTGACAAATTGGAAGAAGGTATAAAAAAAGTTTATGGTTACAACCAACTCGTCGAGATGGATTTTCGCATATTGGAGGCAGGGCGCGAAGCGCTTGATGCGACGGGCTATTTCGCCACGAACCGCGTCGACGGCGCGACGTTGCTTTCCCGCCTGATGGCGCGCGACGACGTGAAGCTGCTGGAAGCCCCGCGCATGGCAGTAACCGATAACAGTGAAGCTACGATGAAGGGCTTGATGCTCTACAGATATCCGCAGGATTTCAACGTGATGATCGGCACGGGCGCCGAGCCCCAGAACTTTGAAGAACAAGAGGTTGGCACCATTATTTCGGTAACGCCTGGGTGGCGTTCGGAAGACCTTCTCGACCTCTCCATTTGGGTGAAGTTTTACGGTAAGCCCGAGTGGAAAAACTATGGCGCAGATGCCAAATGGAAAAAGGCGAAGGCGTATGACCTGAAGATGGAACAGCCTTTTTTCCGCGAGCGCGTGGACATCAACAATCGCTTCATAGTCAAACCCGGCACTACGGTCCTGCTTGGCGGAGGGGCGGACGCGCCAGACGGCCGCGACAAGGCCGTGCTCGTGTTCATGACGCCGAGGTCGGCTGGCAAATCACAGCCCTAGTTGGCGTGAATCTTGGAATGATCGCGTCAGCGCGAAGCGCGCGGCGGACGGAACCATCGCCCGCCGCGAGTAGGCAAGTGAGTGTCAAAGTCCCCAAATCTCCTGCTTTAGTTGAGATTTGGGGCGCTATCGGCGAAAATTCATGTTCAAACTCCCCGAATCGGCATGGATTTGGTATAATATCTGCGTCTTGACACCAAAGAAGAGACGAAACGGAGATACTGCATGATAGGTCGCGAAGATGAAATCAGGGAACTCAGGCGTAGGTTCGCGTCTGAGGAATCGGAGTTTGTCGCGGTCTATGGCCGCAGGCGCGTCGGCAAGACATTCCTCGTCAACGAGGTGTTCAATGGCAATTTCGCCTTTCACCATGCGGGCATGGAGAAGGCGGACAAGCGGACGCAGCTTGAAAGTTTCAGGGAGGCGCTGCGGCGGCAGGGGCTTGTCAAATGCAAGGTGCTGCACACGTGGGTCCAGGCGTTTTCCGCGCTTTCGGATCTGTTGGATTCCAAGGGAGATGGGAAGAAGGTTGTCTTTCTGGACGAGTTGCCGTGGTTTGACACGCCGCGGTCTGGATTTCTTCCCGCGTTTGAGCAGTTCTGGAATTCGTGGGCCTGTCTTCGCAAGGATATCCTGCTTGTAATTTGCGGATCGGCGACGTCATGGATCATCAAAAAGGTTCTGCGCAATCGCGGCGGACTCCACAACCGCGTGACGCGTCAGTTGCCGATCCGTCCTTTCACGCTTGCAGAGTGCGCCGCGTATGCCGACTACAAGCGCCTTGGATTTGACAGGCAGCAGATACTCGAATGCTACATGGCATTTGGAGGGGTTGCCTACTACTGGAGTCTTCTCGAAGAAGGAAAGAGCGCGGTGCAGAACTTCGATTCGCTTTTCTTCGGAGAGTCTGCGGAGCTGCGGATGGAGTTCGAGAACGTGTTTCGGTCGCTGTTCAAGAATCCGACGCGCCATTTCGCCATCATCAATCTCTTTGGAGCGAGGAAGACGGGCATGACGCGCGAAGAGGTCGTCGAGGGCCTGGGCGAGGTGTCGAACGGGGACGTGTCGGACTGCCTGGATGAATTGACCGACTGCGGGTTTCTCCGGCGCTACAGCGCCTTCGGGACGGCGAAGAAGGGGGCGGTCTATCAGCTGATCGACAACTTTACGCTCTTCCACTTCCGCTTCCTCAGGAACCGCGTAGGGAACGACGCGCGCTTTTGGTCCCATTCATTGAACCAGCCCAGGACGAACACCTGGCGCGGCCTTGCCTTCGAGCGCGTATGCATGCAGCACGTCGAACAGATCAAGGAGGCGCTTGGCATCGCGGGCATCCTTGCCGACGTGTACGCATGGCGCGCCCCCGTGAAGGCCGGCGGTGCCCAGATTGACATGGTCATTGACCGTGGGGACCGCATGATCAACGTCTGCGAAATGAAGTACACATCGGAGGATTATTCGTTCAGCGCGGATGAAAAGACAAAACTCCTTCGCCGCATTGAACAGTTCCGGTCCGTCACGAATACCCGCAAGGGAATCCTACCTACGCTCGTGACGACGTTTGGCCTCACGCGCAACGCAAATGGCGCGATGATCGCGAATGTCGTCACGCTCGACGATTTGTTCCGTCAATAACAAGGTACACCATGACTACCCTAAGAAAATTCCTTACATCAGTTGGCGCGGTGGCGGTTGCCGTCTGCGGATCGGCGTCTGCCGCCGAGGTGCGCGACCTCTTTGCGGACACCTGGGACGCAATGGACGATCTCGGCCGGTGCGTCGCCTCAGCCGGACTCCCCGCGCCGCGCGCGAAGAAGGTAGGCATCTTCTACTGGACCTGGCACCAGGGACGCAAAGGTCCGGTGCTCGACAACTCGAAGCTCCTCGCGGAGGATCCCACCCTGCCGCAGCGTCCGCAGGACCCCAAATGGGGCCTTCGCAAGACCCACTACTGGGGCGAACCCGCGTTCGGCTACTACGCCACCACCGACGCCTGGGTTCTGCGCCGGCACGCTCAGCTGCTGAGCGCGGCGGGCGTCGATGTGGTCGTGTTCGACGCGACGAACGGCACGCTTACGTGGATGGACTCCCTCCGCACGCTAATGCGCACGTGGGGCGACATGCGTGCGAAGGGCGAGAGCACGCCGCAGTTCGCGTACATGCTGCCGTTCTGGCCGGGAACAAACCAGGCCGTGAGCATTCTGCAGCTCTACCGCGACGTGTACAGGCCGGGCGTCCACAAGGAACTCTGGTTCTACTGGGAAGGAAAGCCGCTCATCCATGCGATACCCGATCTCGTGAGGAAGATGGCGAATGATCCGAAGGTCCCGGAGAACGACCGACGCGACTACGCCGAGATCGCGGCGTTCTTCACATTCCGTCCGCTCCAGCCGGCATACGCCGTAGGTCCCGCGCGCCCGGATCACTGGTGCTGGCTCGAGGCGTATCCGCAGCACGAGTACGGGAAGCGTGCGGACGGCACCGTGGAGATGTGCGCGGCGGGCGTGGCGCAGAACCACTCGTGGCGCAAGCTGGACGGCGGAAGGGGACTTGCCGCGATGAACGACACGAACGTGTTCGGGCGCGCGTACATGGGCCCGGACGCGAAGGACCTGCGTCCCGGCGAGACGCTGCGCTTCGCGCCCGACCGCAACCCGCGCCGCGGCGAGCCGAACCGCTTCCTCTGGGGCGACAACTTCGCGCAGCAGCTTGAGCGCGCGCGCACGGTCGATCCCGACTATCTTTTTATCACTGGCTGGAACGAGTTCATCGCCGGGAACTTCGACGTGTGGCAGGGCAAGCAAGGCGCGTTCCCCGACCAGTACTCGCCCGAGTTCAGCCGCGACATCGAGCCGTCTAGCGGAATCCTGCAGGACCACTTCTACTGCCAGTTCGTCGATGGCGTGCGGCGCTTCAAGGGCGTCCGCCCGCAGCGTTCCGCCGCACAGGGCCCCGTGTTCCGCGACGCGGCGGGCGACGTCGATCACCGCGACGCGCAGGGCTACGGCGACATGCGCTACGTGGACAAGACGGGCCGCAACGACATCGTCGAATGCTTCGTCTCGCACGATGCGCAGACCATCACGTTCAAGGCTGTCTGCGCATCGCCGGTCACGCCGCGTACCGATTCCGCGTGGATGCGGCTTTTCATTTCGCTGCGGCTCGCCGCGGACGATCCCACGCCGCATTGGCACCATCTGCACTTCGTTGTCAACCGTGTTCCGCCGCCCAACGGCGGCACGGCCGTGCTGGAGCGCTGTCTCGGCGGATGGTCGTGGCAGGAGGCCGCGCGCGTGCCGATGAAGATCGAGGGGAACTCGCTCTCGATTACCATCCCGCGCACGGCGATCGCTCAGACGGCGCGCGTGGACGTGCGCTTCAAGTGGGCGGACAACACGCCCGGCGAGAAGGGCGACGGCGATGTCCTCGACTTCTACCGTCACGGCGACGCCGCCCCGGACGGACGTTTCCTTTACCATTATTTTGAATAAGAGTGCAAAACCATCAAAACCATTTTGAATAGGAGTGTAAACCCATAAAAAGCAATGCGAAACCCTTGTGGGGACACTCCCCGCAAGGGTTTTTCACTATAGTGCAATAACAAGCAAGACAATCAACATTTTATGCGATTTTCAGATTATAAAAATTTTCCGCATTGAAATCTCAAAA